>NZ_CP040006.1:2100000-2360133 GCF_005696695.1 Schaalia odontolytica
CGTGCAGACCGAGGCCGAGCTGGAGCGCCTGCGCGCCCAGCCCGACATCTACGACCAGATCTTCACGGTCGCGGCCACGCGCAAGCTCCTCATCGCCCAGAACGAGCACGCCGTCGCCTTGGCTGGCTTCGGGCATCGCTTCCCCGGCATCGCAATCTGGCCCCTGGGCGAGCCGAAAAACCCGTGGGAGGTCAGCCCCGAGGCCATGCGGGGGATCTCCGACATCCTGCACGCCGCGCACGCTGCGACGGGCGTGGAGGTGCCCGCCAACGAGGAGTGGTACCACCGCCCGCCCACCGTGTCCACGCCCATGCGCTGGCGCATCCTGCTCAAGTGGCGCATCTCGACACTCGCGGGTTTCGAGGGTGGCACGCGCATCTACCTCAACACGATCGACCCGTGGAAGGTCGTCGAGCGCACCGTGCCGCGCCTCCTCGAGCTGCGCGAAGCGGGCCTCATCGCCCCCATGCGCATCGGGGAGGAATGCAAAGTCAGCCCCGCAATGCTGCGAGGCTGACTCTTCAGGATGCATCCGGCGGGGATTACTCCTCGTCGTCGCTCGAATCCTCGTATCCCGTGTCGGTCGCGGGGTTATCCGCGGGAGCCGGCTCCGGTTCAGCGTCCTGCGCGCCCGGATCCGTCACCGGATCGGGAGTACTCGGCGTGGCCGGCGCCGGGGAAGCCAGCGCCGAGGTCCACGTGGCCAGCCACGCGCTCATCGCGTCGAGGGAACCGACGGTCTCGTCGGCGACGATCGGGTCGCCGGTGATGCCCATCAGCCAGCCGGCCTTCGTGTCGGCGCCGAGCACACCATCGATCGGGTAGACGGCGCCCGTCGTGGCCAGGGAGCGCTGCGCGGTCTCACCCTGCAGCCACGCGATCAGGGACTCTGCGCCGTCCGACGCGGGCGAGGACGTGGGGGCCGCGTACATGATGCGAGCGATGCACGTCGAGGAGATCGCGGTGCCGTAGGAATCGGCGCCCGTATTCGTCGCCGCTGCGGCCGCCAGCGAGCGCGGGGCCACGATTAGCGGATACGCGCCGGAAGAACCCGCGGAGGCTCCCACGACCTCGGACAGGTACCCCTCGGACACGTGCGCGCCGGCCGTCCACGCGGCGATGGCGCCACCCAGGGAGGAATCCACACGCGGGTTGAGGGACTGCGCGAAAGAACCCAGCCCCTCGCCCGTCTGCGCGGCTGCCTCCTGCACGAAGGCACGGCCCACCGACGACGAGGCCGGGTCCGGGACCGTCAGCAGCGCGCGGATACGCGGTGAGGTCAGATCGCCGAACGAGGTCGGCAGCGGGCGGCCGTTCGCACTCATCCACGACTTGTCGGCGATCACGCACACGTCGTCGCGGCCGTAGGCGATCGCCGCAGCGGCACCGTCCACGACCGTGCCCGCGATCGTCGCCGTATCCTGCGGCGCCGAACCCGCGATCGTGCCCGCCGCGGTCGCCTGCAGGGCATCCGCGCCATCCAGGCCGAGCACCACGTCCGCGCCCGCCTTCGACAGCGCATCCACGCCATCCACCGGCACCGCCGCAACCGTGAAGCCCGTCGCCTTCGTGAACTCCTGCGCGGTCTCCATCGGCAGCTGCGCGCCACCCACCAGGGCGACGGTGACCGTGCCCGAACCGCTACGAGGAGTCGGAGCATCGATCTTGCCAGCCGTGGTCGTACCCGAAGAAGCACGGGCGCTCTGACCCGGAACGATCGGCGACGCGAACGGATCCCGAGGCGCGCTCGACGAAACGGACGGCGTACAAGCCGCCACCGCCGTCGACGCTACAACGAGGGCCGACAACGCGAAAACAGAGCGGGCGCGAGCCATAAGGAATCCTTCAGACGGGAACACTACCGTTCAAGCATAAGACAGGGCACCTGTGGGCCTCGCGCAAGAGCGCCGCGTGGGGCATCATGGAAGCGTGCGCACGCGCACAGGGACAATCACCCATCACGCCAGGAGGCACTCATGGATTCAGCCACCATCGAAAAGCTCGCCACGACCGCCGTCATCGCCGGAGCGGCCTTCGCCGCGACCAAAGTCTTCGAAGCCGGCTGGAAGGTCGCCACCGGCCGACCCGTCCCCGCCGAAGACGCCGACGACGTCACCCTGGCCTCCATCGTGCTTTTCGCCGCGACCTCCGCCGCCATCGCGGCCGTCGCCCAGCGCTACGCGTACAAGGGCTCCCAGAAGTGGCTTAGCCCTAAGCTCGAGGCCCGCTTCGGCGTGCCCCAGCTTCAGGCCTGAGCGCCGCCGGTCGGCGCCCCTCCCCTGCCGCTCACACGAGCGGCAGGAAGGGCCCCAGGTCCGTACGCTCCCCCGACGCGCTGACTCGGGAGTCGGCCACGGCCTCGTCCCACGTAAGGAGGCCGCATGCGAGCGACAGCCACGTGCGCGCGTCGGTCTCCACGACGGCGGGCGGAGTTCCGCGCCGATGCGTCGTGCCCGGCAGGATCTGCACGGCACCGGCGGGAGGCACGCGCACCTCGACCGCGCGGCCCGGATGCGAGATGCCGAGCTCCTCAAGGGTGAAGCGCACCGCGGTGAGCACGACCGCGCGCGCAGGCTCCTCACCGCGCTCCACGGCGCCGCGCCACGAACGCAGCGCCACCATCCCCTCACCGGGGTCAATCCGTCGTTTCGCCATGAGTCGATTCTACGCGGCGCTACCGTCTCTCCCCCGAGCGTGCATTCCGACCGCCTTGTCAGGCACAATGGATACATACAACTTCCGACGAGAGGCCACCCGTGACCGACACAGCTTCCCTCATTACGCTGCGTTCGATCCTCGACATCGAGATCGCACGCAGCTACCAGTGGGACGCGGCCACCATCATCCAGGTTTCCGGCGTCGACCGAGCCGGTGACCTCACGACCCGCATCGTCGAAAACCCCGGCGCCCTCGCCGACATCGCCGCCGAAGGATTTTCGCCCCACTCCGCCGCGGGACACGCACTCTCCCACGAACTCCACGACGCCATCCAACGCCGCGTGCGCCTGTGGATCGCCGAAATCCCCACCGATCAGCTCCCCCGCCTGCGCGAGGCCCTCGGCGACGACCTCGTCCACGAGGCCGGCACGCCCTCCGGCGGATACACTCCCATTGCTCTGTCCCCCCTCGAGCTGCTCGAGCGATGGGCGGCCGGCACCGACGAGCAACGCGAATTCATGCGCGTCGCCATGGCCGGACTCGACACGCTCACGACCTCGTCACACGCCACCCACGCCTCGCGCGCCGTCGGCGCCTCCATCATCGAACGCTCAGCGTTCCTCAGGCTGTGCCGCAACCCCAAGTTCATCGCCTACGTCGTCGTCCTCGTCTACTCGATGGCGCGAGCCCTGCCCGTCATGTACGTCCCCGACTTCCGGGGCGACTGGCGCGTCCTGTGGGCCATCGACATGATCACCGCCATCCCCTACACGTGGGGCCTCATCGAAATGGTCGCCGGGCAAAAGCTCTGGCACCGCGTCGTCGGCGCCATCACCGCCTCCGTGACCTTCCTGGCCCCCTACGTGTACTTCCTCATGTACGGGCGCGACGCTCCCCCCGGCGTATGGACCGCCATCGCGCTGATCTTCTTCGGCGGTATCTTCCTCGAAGTCTTCCGCTACCAGCGCGACCGCGCCGTCAAGAAGGGCCTCGCAGAGCAGCTGTAGGCGCGCTCCGATGCGGCTGCGTCCAGCTGGCGCTCCGGGTGCCGGCGGCCTCGGTCGCCCGCTGGGCCGGGCTGCGCCGTGGGCGGCGGCCCGCCCGCTCGCCGTCCGCGCTGCGAGCCTTCGGCTCGGCGCGTCGTCTCGAAGCCCGGCCAGGCCCCGCCACCGCCCACGGGCACCGCAGCCAGACCCTCCGGTCCCTCCGGCGCCCGTCACACCTGTGGGGCCAGCGTCCGCATACTGTATGTTCACAGCGCACCTTGCCCCGGCCTCGTTCCTCTGAGACTCGCCCGCCCTCACCTGACGTGACCGCGAATGTGTTTATCGGGCTCGCATAACGACGTCCCCCGAGCGCAATGCCCGGGGGACGTTCGTATTCGTTCGTGACGAGGAGGTTACTTGTCCTCGCCGGTCGCTGTGCGGATGAAGCCGGCGATCATGAACCAGCCGCCGCCAACCCAGAACAGGATCAGAGTCCACAGGGGCTGGACCGGGTACACGACCACCAGGTACGCGCACGCGACGATCCACGCGGCCGCACCGATGATGTTCGGGATCTGAAAACGCTTCACACGCGCCGGGTGCGTGTAGTGCAGCGGGACCAGCGTCATGATCGCCAGGAAGATCGTCGCCGCAATGTTCACCCAGGCGGGGGTTTGAAGCACGTACATGACGATCGCAACGCAGTTCCACGCCGCCGGGAAGCCCACGAAGTAGTTGTCGTTCGACTTCTCTCCGTCGTTCGCGTAGCAGAACACGGAAGAGACGATGATGACCACCATCATGATGACCGGGATGGGCTTGGGTCCAAACGGCAGATACATCGCCATGAAGAGCGCCGGCAGGAACGTCCACGTCAGGTAGTCAACGAGGTTGTCGACGACGCCGCCGTCGAACCAGGGAATGACCTGACGGACTCCGACCTTGCGGGCCAGCGTGCCGTCGACACCGTCAACAATCAGGGCAATGACGAACCACAGCCACATCATGGGGATGTTGTTATCGAGCATCGCGAACAGAGCGAGCGTCGCCCATGCGAGCCCGGAGATCGTGAACGCGTGCACCGCCCAGGCTGCGATCACGCGACCCAGGCTGGGTTTGCTGGCACTCTCTGACGAGGCCTGGGCCTGCTCAGTTGTAGTGGGGACATTTTGCTCAGGCACGGACGGCTCCTGTGATGGCGGATATTTTCCGCCCCTCAGTATGCCAAAGATGGGTGGGCTTTTGGTAGTACTTCGACCAAATGGCACGCGTTCGGAGCGTTCTCACAGAACACAGTGGACATTGTTCCTGTTGACCGTGGCATTGCTTCATGACACTTCGCACCGGTACTCGTTGGTGGCTGGAGTACCTGGGCCAATAAGCGGGGGCGTGCCCGCCAGCTCGCTTGCGTGCGCTCGGGTCGAGCAGGTGGCCGCCTGGGCCCTTTCATGCGCACGTTAACCCGACGGGTGGCGGCGCCCAGCTTCCACTAGGTGGGTTTAGCTTCGCATTGAAGGGTTAACACTGCCAGTAGATGGGCCCAGCTGCCATCACTGCCTGCATGACCGCCCCCACCGCGGCACAAGAAGTCCTCATGAGGCAGCTCAGTCACATGCACACCCGCGAATACGCACGCAGGCCCGATGACCTGCACGCGGGCCCGACACCTCGCACGCGGGCCCGATGACATGCACGTGGGCAACGTCGCCCACGTGCATGTCTAGTGGTTTACGTGCGTACTCTCCAGCGGCTCTTCCGTGAAAAAACTCGCCCAGCACGCACAAAAACGCTGAATTTGGGGTGTTGTGAGCGTGCAGGGCGAACTTTTTCGCACCCGAACCACACGAACATCGCCTATTGGCAAAAAATCACACCCAGACATGACGCACTACGCGGCCCAGTGCAACCCGTGGCACCACTGCTCAGGCATCCATCGGCAACCTTGAAACCAGCATTGCCTTTGCTAGCTCCTTTACGGGTACGCATGAAACCAGCGACACCTTTGCTCGCCCACAATGCCGCAAAAACACACATTTCGGGCGAGCAAAGGTGATGGCGGTTTCACCCACGCACGAAGACCGGGCCGCAAAGGTGACAGCGGTTTCAACCCAGCAACGTGTTGCACCAAAAAGGCCAGCAATGCACCAGGTAGCACACCATTGCACTAGCAACCAGGCAGTGCAATGCCCCCCTATCTAGTGCAATACTCTCAAGCAACAAGCTAAATCATGGAGCAGGGGATCCGCACCGAGATTCCGCATGCAATTCCACATCACCCCTCCGCAACATGACCCCATAATCCGCAGAATTCCAACGATCTGAATTCAATGTTTGAAATAGTCGTGGGGGAATTGCATGCGAAATTGGGTGTGGAATCAGCAGCGATAGACGCAAGCGCTGGACACGAGGCCTGCGGCGTGAAGGTGGGGCCTGGCTGCGTTGAGGAGAGCCTGGCCGGGCTTCGAGACGACGCGCCACACATCAGCGACCTAGCCCCACTGGTGTGGAGGGCGCCGGAGGTAGCTGCCGCGGTGCCGGTGGGCGGCGGCAGGGCCTGGCCGGGCTACGAGACGACGCGCCACACATCAGCGACCTAGCCCCACTGGTGTGGAGGGCGCCGGAGGGACCGGAGGGCACGGGCGGGCTTCGAGGCGCGGCGCCGAACGAAGTGAGGACGCCTAGCCTCGCGGGCGGCCGGGCCCTCCGGCGCCCGGAACACCCGTGGGGCCACAAGCAACACCGGCACACACAGCGGCCGGGCCCGAAGGTTGAGCAGCGGACGCCCGGACCGCCAGCGGCACCACAAGCAACACAGCACAGGGGCGCGGGCCCGCAGGCCCGCGCCCCTAGACGCTACGACTCAGACGCGAACGCTCAGAAGTACTTGCGTCCGGTCTCGCTCAGCTCACGCAGCTCGTCAATCGAGGCGATCCAGCCGCAGCCCTCGCCTTCGGCGGCGAGCAGGTCCACGCCGCTGATCGCGAGCATGTCGCCGCCCGTGGTGCCGATGCGCACGGCGTCCACGCCCTCGGCCTCGGCGGCCGCGAACACGGCCTTGACGGCCGCCTCGGGCACCGCGACGAAGGCGCGGGCCTGGGACTCGGACAGGAGCATCTCGTGGTCGCCGACGCAGTCGCGGCGGGCGGCCCCGGCCACGTCGAAGACGCCGCCGATGCCGAAGCGCAGCGCGGAGTCCACGAGGGACTGCACGAGGCCGCCGTTCGACAGGTCGTGTGCGGCGCGCACGAGGGGTCGGCCGTCGGGTCCATCGGCGGCGCTCAGCGCACGCACGACGTTACCGAGGGCAACCTCGGCCTTCAGGTCAACCTCGGGCGGCAGGCCACCCAGGTGCGAGCGGGCAATGCGCGCCCACGCGGACCCGTCGAACTCCTCGCGGGTGGTGCCCAGGAGGATGACGGCGAGGCCCTCTTCGGTGAAGCCGGAGGGGTTGGCGCGCGTGACGTCGGGGAGGATGCCGAGCATGCCGATGACGGGCGTCGGGTTGATCGACGAGTTCGGCAGGCCCTTCTCGGTGCCAGACAAGTTGTACAGCGACACATTGCCGCCGGTCACGGGGATCTCGAGCTCGATGCAGCCGTCCGCGAGCGCGGTCATGGCGGTCACCAGCTGCCACATGGCATCCGTGTCTTCGGGGTTGCCGAAGTTCAGGCAGTCCGTGATGGCGACGGGCTCGGCGCCGACGACGGCGACGTTGCGGTAGGACTCGGCGAGGGCCTGGCGGGCGCCCGCTGCCGGGTCGAGCTTGGTGTACCAGCCGTTGGCGTCGGTCGACAGAGCGACGCCGAGGCCGCTTTCCTCGTCGATACGGATGACGCCCGCATCGTCGGGCTGGGCGAGGGCGGTGTTGCCCTGCACGTAGCGGTCGTACTGGTCGGTGACCCACGCCTTGGAGGCCTGGTTAACGTCGGAGAGCACGGCACGCACGTCGGCGATCAGTTCCTCGCGCGTGGCGGGACGCGCCAGATCCTCGGAGGTGGCGGCCTGCAGCTCGTCCTGCCACGCGGGGCGCGCGTAGGGGCGGTCGTAGACGGGGCCCTCGTGGGCGACGGTCTTCGGGTCGACGTCGACGATGCGGTGACCGTGGTGGTCGATCGTGAGGCGACCGTCGCCGGTCAGGTGGCCGATGACCGCTGCCTCGACGTCCCACTTGTCGATGATCTCGAAGAAGCGTTCGCGATCCTCGGGGGTCACGATCGCCATCATGCGTTCCTGGGACTCGCTCATGAGGATCTCGCCCGCGGTGAGCGTGGGGTCGCGCAGGAGCACGTTCTCGAGGTCGACGTGCATGCCGGAGTCGCCGTTGGAGGCCAGCTCGGAGGTCGCGCACGAGATGCCCGCGGCGCCGAGGTCCTGGATGCCCTGGACGACGTCGGCCTCGAACAGGTCGAGGCAGCACTCGATGAGGACCTTCTCCATGAAGGGGTCGCCCACCTGGACGGAGGGGCGCTTGGCGGGCATGCCGTCTTCGAAGGTTTCGGAGGCGAGGATGGAGGCGCCGCCGATGCCGTCGCCGCCGGTGCGCGCGCCGAAGAGGACGACGAGGTTGCCTTCACCGGTCGCGTTGGCCAGGTGGATGTCGTCGTGGCGCAGCTTGCCGATGCACAGCGCGTTGACGAGGGGGTTGCCCTGGTAGGAGGGGTCAAACTCGGTTTCGCCGCCGATGTTGGGCAGGCCCAGGCAGTTGCCGTAGCCGCCGACGCCGGAGACGACGCCGTGGACGACGCGCGCCGTGTCGGGGTGGTCGACGGCGCCGAAGCGCAGCTGGTCCATGACGGCGATCGGGCGGGCGCCCATGGAGATGATGTCGCGGACGATGCCGCCCACGCCGGTGGCCGCACCCTGGTAGGGCTCGACGAAGGACGGGTGGTTGTGGGACTCGACCTTGAAGGTGACGGCCCAGCCGCCGCCAATGTCGACGACGCCGGCGTTCTGGCCCATGCCGACGAGGAGGTTCTTCCTCATGGCGTCGGTCGTGCGCGCGCCGAACTGCTCGGCAAGGTGCTTCTTGGAGGACTTGTAGGAGCAGTGCTCGGACCACATGACGGAGTACATGGCGAGCTCAGCGTTGGTGGGTCGGCGCCCGAGGATGTCGCAGATGCGCTGGTATTCGTCCTCTTTGAGGCCGAGTTCCTTCCAGGGCATGTCCTGGCCGGGGGTCGCGGCGGCGTTCTCGACGGTGTCGGGCAGCTCGCGGGTGTTTTCGGAGGTCATTCGTGTTTCCATTCGAAAGGTCTGGGACGAGGCCGGGGCTCCCTCACGGGTGAGGGCGCGGTGGCGTCGTCAGCCGACGAGGGATGCGAGGACGGAACGGAAGATGCCCAGGCCGTCGGTGCCGCCGTGGTGGCTGGCGCCGTCGGGGCCGAGGGAGAGCGGGCCGAAGCCGGCTTCGGTCGCGTGCTCGGGGTGGGGCATGAGGCCGACGACGTTTCCCGCGGCGTTGGTGACGCCCGCGATGTCATTGGCGGAGCCGTTGGGGTTGAAGTCGACGTAGCGGAACACGACGCGGCCTTCACCCTCGAGTCGTTCGAGCTCGGCGGGGGACGCCTGGAAGTTGCCTTCGCCGTTCTTGAGGGGGACGGTGATGGTGTCGCCGACGCTGTAGGTGCGCGTCCACGCGGTGTCCGCGTTTTCGATGCGCAACACCTGGTCGCGGCACAGGAACTTCTGATGGTCGTTGCGGATGAGCGCGCCGGGCAGCAGGTGCGACTCGCACAGGACCTGGAAGCCGTTGCAGATGCCCAGGACGGGCAGGCCTCGTCCGGCTTCGCGCACGATTTCGCTCATGACGGGAGCGGTCGCGGCGATAGCGCCGCAGCGCAGGTAGTCGCCGTAGGAGAAGCCGCCGGGGATGACGACCGCGTCGACGCCGTGCAGGTCGGCATCCTTGTGCCACAGGGACACGGCCTGCGCACCGGCGATTTCAACCGCGCGGGCGGCGTCGCGGTCGTCGAGGGTGCCGGGGAAGGTGACGACTCCGACGCGGGTCACTGCACGCCTCCCGCGTAACGGGCGTCGGCCTCGTCGATGGCCTCGACGCGCACAACGTCCTCGATGATCGGGTTGGACAGGACCTCTTCGGCGGCCTTGCGGGCCTGGTCCAGGAGCTCGTCGGTGACGGGACCGTCCACGCTCAGGTGGAAGCACTTACCCTGGCGCACGGCCTCAAAGCTCGTGATTCCGAGCCTGGGTAGCGCCGAACCGACAGCCTTACCTTGGGGATCCAGGATTTCCGGCTTCGGCATCACTTCCACGATGATTCGCCCCACGGCGTTCCTCCTTGTGTTGTTGGTGAGGATCCCGCCGTGCATCTTGCCCGGCGGGCAAGTCTGTTTACAGGATGGGGTCCGACCCGGTGAGTCGGCGGTATGCCTCGACGTAGCGCGCGGCGGTCGCGGCGGCCACGGATTCGGGCAGCGCGGGCGGGTTGGCGCCCGAGGAGCGGTCCCAGCCGGACTGCTCGGAGACCAGCCAGTCGCGCACGTACTGCTTATCGAAGCTGGGCGCGACCTGGCCTTCCACCCACTGGTCGGCGGGCCAGAATCGCGAGGAGTCCGGCGTGAGGATCTCATCCGCGAGCACGAGCGCGCCCGTGGTCACGTCGATGCCGAACTCAAACTTGGTGTCCGCGATGATGATGCCGCGCTCGGCGGCGATGTCGCGGGCGGCCCGGTACAGGGCGATCGACAGGTCGCGGATCGCGACCGCGAGCTCCTCGCCGATGCGCCCGACGGTCTGCTCGAAGGTGATGTTCTCGTCGTGCTCGCCCAGCTCGGCCTTCGCGGCGGGCGTGAAGATCGGCTCCTCGAGGCGCGAGGCCTCGGTGAGGCCCTCGGGCAGCTTGATGCCGCACACGGATCCAGACTCGCGGTACTCGGCCAGGCCTGAGCCGGTCAGGTAGCCGCGCACGACGCACTCGATGGGGATCATGTGCAGGCTGCGGCACACGACCGCGCGCCCATCAACCTCGGCGGGCACCGTGAAGCGCGTGGGCTGGGCGCCCTCCAGGGCGCGCGAGGCCTCGGCCGGAGCCTTCGTGCCGACGGCCAGCAGGTGGTTTTCCACGAGGGGACGAAGCTGTCCCATCCACCAGATGGCGAGCTGGTTGAGGACCGCGCCCTTGCCGGGGATCAGCGTGGGCAACACGTAGTCGTAGGCGCTGATGCGGTCCGAGGTCACCATGAGGAGCGCCTCCGGTCCCGCCTTCGCGTGGCGCGGGCGCCCCGCCGGGGTAGCGCTCTGCGGCGCGGGGCCGACCACGGCCTCGTCGGGAGCGTAGATGTCGCGAACCTTGCCCGCGCTCAGCGGGGTCCAGCCGTGGAGGGTGGCGGTCATGATGCTCCTCAGGGGTTCTCAGTCAAGGGTGACGACCAGGTCGGCGGGCCACGTCGCGATGTCGCTGCGGTGGTGCTCCCCGTCGAAGTGGATGAGGTCGACGCCGCGATAGGCGAGCGCCCGGGCCTCGTCGAGCGTTGCCGCGCGGGCGACGACGTCGAGGACTCGGCCGCCGGAGTTCACCAGCGCGTAGGTCGGCTCGAAGCCGCAGCATCCCGCCGCGACATCGGTCGGGTCGTCGGTGATCTCCTCGGAGGTGCCGGCGTGGATAACGTGGACGCCGTCGAGCTCCTCGGCCGCTTCGATACCCGTGATCTCATGTCCGGTATCCGTGGGGCCCGGGTAGCCGCCCGAGGCCATGACGACCGTGACGGCCGCGTCCTCGCTCCACACGGGGGCGGGGACCTTGGCGAGAGTGCCGGTCGCGGCCGCGTACAGGATGGGGGCCAGCGGGGAGTCGAGGCGCTCGAGGACCGCCTGGGTCTCCGGGTCGCCGAAACGCACGTTGAACTCGACAACGCAGATGCCCTTCGAGGTCATCGCGAGGCCGCAGTACAGGAGGCCGCGGAAGGGGGTGCCGCGACGCGCCATCTCGGTGATGACGGGCTGGGCCACCTCATCGACGATGCGCTGCGTGGCCTCTTCGGGGAGCCACGGCAGGGGGCTGTAGGCGCCCATGCCGCCCGTGTTCGGACCCTCGTTGCCGTCACCCACGCGCTTGAAGTCCTGCGCGGGCTGCAGCGGCACGACGGTGGCACCGTCGGCGAAGCAGAAGAGGGAGACCTCGGGGCCGTCGAGGTAGTCCTCGATGACGACCGCTCCCCCGTCGCGCGACAGGCAGGCGCGCGCATGCTCCGAGGCCTGGGCGCGGTCGGTGGTCACGACGACGCCCTTGCCGGCGGCAAGCGCGTCATCCTTCACGACGTAGGGGGCACCCAGATCGTCGAACGCGGCCTCGACCTCGTCCATCGTGGTGCACGTGAAGGCGCGAGCCGTGGCCACGCCGGCATCGGCCATGACCTGCTTCGCGAAAGACTTGGAGGCCTCGAGACGCGCCGCGTCCTTCGTCGGGCCAAAAACGGGGATTCCGTAATCCAGGACCGCATCCGCGACGCCCGCAACGAGCGGGGCCTCGGGGCCGACGACCACGAGGTCGACGTTCTCGGACGTGGCGCGACGGACGACGTCCTTCGGATCCAGGGGATCCATGGTCAGGGAGCGTCCCAGCTGCTCCAGCGCGGGGTTACCCGCCTGGACGACAAGATCCACAGGATGCTCGGGGGTGGACGTTCGTACAAGCGCACGGGCGATCGCGTGTTCGCGACCCCCGTTACCAACGAGAAGAACCTTCACGATTTAAGCCTATCGGTGTTTGGTAGCCTTCCGGGCCACCGTGGTGTTTTATGGGTGCACGTCACAGCGAAAGTGAGACGGGCTTGCGACCCTCACCAGGCGCCGTTCGGGTTGCCGCTGCGGCGGTCATCCCTCTTATCGCGCTGGTCCTTGTTGCGCTGATCGTTCTTGTGCTGCAGCTCCTCACGGCGCTGCTTCTCTCCCGGGGTCTCGCCCTCGTAGGGGTTTTGCGTGGGGCTCGGGCTGGGACTCGGGTTCGTCTGCTGATCCTTCGCCCCCTTGTCCTGCTGGTCCTTCTGCTGGTCCTGCTGCTGATCCTTCTGCTGGTCGCCCTGCTCCTGGGACTGCTCCTCAGCCTTCTGCTTCTTATCCTCGACGCGTTCCTTGTTCTGGTCGGCGGGGTTATCGGACTGGTTGCCAGACTGCTGCTGGTCGCCGGACTGGTTCTGGTTACTCGACTGGTCCTTGTTGTCGGACTGGTTCTGGTCGTCAGACTGGTTCTGGTCGGACTGGTTCTGGCTGGAGTTGGAGGCGGTCTGACAGGGGGCGACAGTCTCTTCGGCTTCCTGGTAGGTAGTCGCGGCGTTTCCGTAGGCGCCGGCGGCAGCCTGCGCGTCACCCTGAATCTCGATGCCGATCGCAAGGTTGACGCGAACGCGGCATTCGTAGGAGAAGGGCTCGAGTCGGCCAGGCTGGACCTCGGTGGCCTTGGGGACAAGGTCGAAGGCGGTACGCAGCTCCGTCACGCCCTCGTCGGTCTGTCCCTGACGCACGAGAGTGGTGCCGCGGTTGTAGTGCGCGACCCAGCGCTCGATGCCAATCTTCGTCCACGCCATCTGGCCTTCGTAGCCCGCCTGGGCGATGTCATATTCCTGCGCCTTCCAGTGGCTCAGGGATGAGCGCGACCAGAGCGAGAGGCCGATCAGGTACGCGGCGACGCTCAGCACGATGACAAGGATCGGGATGGAGTACCACAGGGGGCGCAGCGCACGGGGGTTGCGCTGGATCTTCTGCTTACCCGACGAGGCCTTGGTGAGCTTCGCACGAACGGACGCATCGACGGGATCGACCTGGGGCGCACCAAAGGGGAGGAGGTCTGCTTCGGGCTGCGAGTTTTCAGATGGCATGGGAGTTCCTCAACTGTTGGGCGCGCAGCGCCAGCGTGGCACCCTCCCACGCGAGGAGAGCCCCAAGAAGGAGTGCGAAAGGCCAGATGATGTAGCGATACGTGTCTTTCAGGTTGCGCGACTCAGCCATCGTCGTCGCCTTGTCGAGGACGGAACGAGCATGCGATTCGATCGCCGACTTGTCGGGCGAATGCACGTAGTCGACGCCCACGCGTGAGGCGACATCCTTCAGGGCGGCCTCGTCGATCTTCGAAATGGCGATCGGGTTGTCGGGCTTCGAGGAGTCGTGGATGTACTCGGGTTCACCACCGCTCTGGGAGCCGCTGTTACCCAGGCGCAGCACCTTCATGGGGCCGCCTTCCTCGGTGCCGTAGCCGAGGACAAGGCCTCCGTCGATGTACTCCTTGACGGCATCCCAGTCGCTGGCGTTGCCGGAGGGGGCGCTGGTCCAGTGGTCCTGGTTGGAGGTCTCGCCGTCGGAGAAGACGAAGAGCGCGCGCACGTTCTGGGGGTGGCGTTCCTTGTTCTTCTTCAGGAGCTTGGCAAGGTCTTGGGCGGGTCGGTTCACCGACGATCCCTGGGAGGAACTGGAGAGCTCGCGATCAAAGGAATCCATGTACGAGATGACCGCGGAAGCGTCGGAGGTCAGCGGCAGGTCGGTGTGGCCCCTCGAGTCCCAGGACATGATGGAGAAGCGCGAGCCGGTGAGGATGTTCATCATGATCGAGATGTCGTTGCGCACACCGTCGATGCGGGGCTTGCTGCCGTCCCAGTCCTCGGCGGCCATGGAGCCGGTGCGGTCGATGACGAAGTAGACCTCGAGGGTCGAGGTCACTTCCTGTGCCTCGCCGGGGATCGACGGGCCCGCGCCCATGATGATGACTGTGACGACGATGAGGAAGCGACGCAGAACGTCCATGACGTGGCGGCGGGTGGCGCGCTTGGCCGACAGGAACACGAAGAGCGCGCCGAGCACGGCAATGATGCCCAGGAGGGCCAGGTGAAAGACGGGGCGAAAAATCATGTCAGAGCCTCCCGAACGCCAGCAGACCGAGCAGGGACACGACGCCGATCAGTGTCCACCCCAGGGCGGCGCCGGGGCGGTCCGTCTCCATCATCTTTCCAGCGGAGTCGAGTTCTTCTTTCTGTTCGGCCTCGATCTGCTTCACCACACTATCCACAGCCGACGGGGACGAGGCATCGTAGAAGTCGCCTCCGGTCTTACGGACCTCGTCGCGCAGCTGTAGGCCCTGGTAGGTCAGGCTGATATCCGATCCCGGGTACAGGGCCGTGACCGTCACGCCCTGGCTCTTCGCGAATTCGATCGCCTCGCTCAGGTCGTAGACGCCCTCGCCGTACACCTCGTTGTCTGTGGCCAGCAGGATGGTGCGGGAACGCTGCTTGTCGTTATGGTCGAAGCCCATGATGCACGAGGCCAGACCGTCGCCGACGAGCGAGGAGACTTGCTGGTCCTCGTCCAAGACGGGCTCCAGGTACTCGAAGAGTTCCCTTGTGCCAGACACCTTTCCACCAATTTGGATGAGGCCGGTGTCGATCGTGTCCGACATGTCCTGGAGGACGTCGGTGGCCATGTCGTAGTCATCAGTGAGCGGGAACATCGTCATCGAGTAGGCGTCCCACAGCTGCAGCGAGATCCTCTCACCCTCGAAGTGGGAGATGATTTGCCGGAAGGCCTCGCCGATCTTCGAATCGTAGGGCAGCATCGATCCAGACGAGTCCAGGCACAGGACGATGTCGCGGCTCGCGGACTTGTCATGCTTGACGTAGCGGTCAACGGGCGCGCCCGCCGACACGGAGGTCGCGATGACGGCGATCAGGAAGCAGACGAAGGCCATGGCCAGCGAGGCGCGCGTGCGACGCACGAGCGCCTGGTACTTCGGCAGGCCGCGCAGGTAGCCAGTGTTGGCAACCCAGCCCTTCTTGCCCGAACGCACGCCGGCGCGACGCGCGAGCAGCCACCCGACGACCGTCGCGATTGCGACGACCGCCAGGACGACGGGGATCAACCACCAGAACCTCATACGTTCACCGCCTCCACGGCCATGGTCAAGACGTTGGTGACGGCCTCGTGAGAAGGCTGTCCCTGCGGGATCTCATCGCCCGAGAAACTGGGGACTTCGCAGGCCTGCAGGATGTTGGCCAGGCCCGGCCACACGGGAACGAGCTCGCGCACCTCGGACACGGTCGCGACCTCGAGGTCTCGGCCCGTTCGCTCGGTGCCCAGGGCACGCATGAGGCCCGCGAGCGCCAGGTGAACGCCGCGCGCATCCAGGTCACCGTCGGCGTAGCGGTCAGCAATCTGATCGATGTAGGTGAGGTACTTCTTACGGCGAGCATCCGTGATCGTCTGAAGTTCCATGACCTCGCCGATACGCGACGTCCACCAGCGCCAGATGCTGTAGACAATCCACCCGAGGACGGCCACGACGAGTACCGTCCCCAGGATCCACATCCAGTTCGGGTAGAGTGCGGGATCGTTCAGGCCATTGGTGAGATCACCGGACATGTGCTCCCCTTTCGAGGGCTCGCATGAGTGCGCGCGGGACGTCCTGACTGGAGCCCACGTCCACGCGGATCACCCCACGTTTATCGAGCATTTGGGCGACCGCGTGTCGGCGCATCGCCACGAGATTGGCGGCTTCCCCGGCCAGCTGCGAGTCGCGCAGCAGGAAGTCCGGGAGGGGCCCTTCGGTCACGTCGACCACGTTCGTCCCCTCCTCAAGGGAGGTCGGGTCGATGTCCTCGACGCTCACGAGGATGACCTGGTGGCGCACGGACAGGGACTTGATGAGGTCATCGGACAGGCGCGTCGGCTCCGGCTGGGTTGCGTCTGTGACGATGACGATGAGGCTGCGGCGTCGGGTCACCGTCCGCGCACGCGCCAAGAGCTTGGGCACATCCGAGTGCGGGGAGGACAGCGTGATGTCCTCCTCGATGCGACGCATGATGGTTTCAGCGTGGGCATTTCCGGATCGGGCCGGCATGAAGCGCACGCGCTCGGCGTCACCGGCGACGAGGCCGATCTGGTCGCCGCGCGCGACGCTCAGCCATGCGATCGCCTCGCATGCGGCGAGGGCGACCTCTTCCTTCGTCTCACCCGACGGGGCGAGAGCACCCATTTCGCGGCCCGTGTCGACGACGAGCATAACCTGCAGGTTCGCCGTGGCCTCGTGCCTCTTGATGACCGGCGAACCGGTGCGAGCCGTCGCCGCCCAGTCGATTTCGCGCACGTCGTCGCCCGGCTGATAGGGAGCCAGGTCCATGAACTCCCAGCCGCGTCCCTGCCGCAGCGCGGAGTGCTGTCCATCCATGATGGACAGCAGCTTGCGCATAACGGGCAGCTGGATGCGCGTGGAGAGCGCGTGGATTTCGCGCGAGCGTACAGGCATTGCGTTCCTCGAGGGCGTCGGCGGCGGGCGGGAGAATCGTTACGGCACGGGCACCGCGTTGAACACGGCGTCGATCAGGCCCTCGATGGAGACGTTGTCCGCCAGTGCGTCAAAGGTACGGATGATGCGGTGGCGCAGGATGCCGTAGCGCATTTCCTTGATGTCGTCGGGCATGACGTGGTTTCGTCCCGCCATGAGGGCGATCGCCTGCGCGATCTGCATGAGGGCGATACCACCACGGGGCGAGGCGCCCACGCGCACGTGCTTGTTCCAGCCCGGCAGCGGGTTCGGGCCGGCGCCGCGGGTGGTGTTGACGATGTCGACGATGTAGGCCTTGAGGGTATCGTGCACGAACACGCGTCGGCGCGCTTCCTGCAGGGTGCGCACGTCGTCAAGGGTGATGGGCGCGACCGAGGCCTGCGAGCTCATCTGGCCGGAGTCGATGCGGGTGAGAACCTCGAGCTCCTCGACGGGCGTCGGGTAGGTGATGACCTCCTTGAGGAGGAATCGGTCCATCTGCGCCTCGGGCAGCACGTAGGTGCCCTCTTCTTCGATGGGGTTCTGGGTGGCCATGACCATGAAGGGGCTGGGCAGCTTGTGGTTGACGCCGCCGATCGTCGTCTGACGTTCCTGCATGGCCTCGAGCATGGCGGACTGGGTCTTCGCCGAAGAACGGTTGATCTCGTCGAGGAGGACCATGTTGGCGTGGACGGGGCCCAGCTGGGTGACCATCTCGCCGCGCTCCTGGTTCCAGATCTGGGAGCCGACGATGTCATTGGGCATCAGGTCGGGCGTGCACTGGATACGGTGGAAGGTTCCGGACACCGCGGACGCGAGGGTCTGCGCGGCCGTCGTCTTCGCCAGGCCGGGCACGGATTCAACCAGGACGTGGCCGCCGGCGAGGAGCGAGGCGGTGAGCGCGCGGCGCAGACCTTCCTGACCCACGACGGTGTGCTGGTAGATGGTGGTCATGCGATCGAGCAGGCTCTTCGCGTGGGCCAGCTCGTCGTTCGTCAAGTAGTTGGGCACGGGCTCTCCTTGCGTGCGCGGTCGGATGCTGTTCCAGTGTAGCCCCTCCCGCTCCTCGTTGACACAACCCGGTCAGTTTTCGCTTCCTCATCGACGAGGCTGGGGCTGACTGCCGCTCGGTATCTTTCCTCTGCGTTTCAGCACCCCCACGGGGAGAAAAAGGGGCGAGCCCCGGAGTTTCCTCCGGGGCTCGCCCTCAGGTCCGCGTTGATCAGGCCTGCTTCGCGGCGGCGATGCGCGCGCGGAACTTGGCCAGCTGCTCGGTGATGGCGGCGGGAACCTTGTCGCCGAACTGCGAGAAGTATTCCTCGGTGTCGTCCATCTCAGCGGCCCAAGCGTCGGGGTCGATCGCGAAGAGCTTCGCCCAAACGGCCTCGTCGATGTCCAGACCGTCGAGGTTGAAGTCCTCGAACTTCGGGTAGCGGCCGGTCACGCCATCGATGGCCTCGACCTCGCCGGCGGCGCGGCGAACGATCCAGTCCAGGACGCGGGCGTTGTCGCCGTAGCCGGGCCACATGAAGTTGCCCTCTTCGTCCTTACGGAACCAGTTGACCTGGTAGACGTGCGGGAACTTCTCGCCCAGCTTGTCCTGCATCTCCAGCCAGTGGCCCCAGTAGTCGGCCATGTTGTAGCCGCAGAAGGGCAGCATGGCGAAGGGGTCGTGGCGCAGCGAGCCGGCCTTGACGTCGGTCGCAGCAGCGGTGACCTCGGAGGCCACGGAGGCGCCGATGAACACGCCGTGGGCGGGCTCGTACTGCTCGGCAACCAGCGGGACGTTGGTGGCGCGGCGGCCACCGAAGAGGATGGCGTCAATGGCGACACCCTCGGGGGCTTCCCAGTCGGGGCAGATGATGGGGCACTGCGAGGCGGGGACGGTGAAGCGGCTGTTCGGGTGAGCAGCCTTCTCGCCGGACTCGGGGGTCCAGTCGTTGCCGTGCCAGTCGATCAGGTGCGAGGGAACCTCGCCGTCGATGCCTTCCCACCACACGTCGCCGTCGTCGGTCAGGGCGACGTTCGTGAAGATGGAGTTGGCCTTGGCGGTCTCCATGGCCATGGGGTTGGTCTTGTAGGAGGTGCCGGGGGCAACGCCGAAGAAGCCAGCCTCGGGGTTGATGGCGCGCAGGCGGCCATCCTCACCGGGACGCATCCACGCGATGTCGTCGCCGACGGTCTCGACCTTGTAGCCGGGGATCGTGGGCTGGAGCATGGCGAGGTTGGTCTTGCCACAGGCCGACGGGAAGGCGGCGGTGACGTGGAACTGCTGGCCGGTGGTCTCGCGGGTCAGGCGCAGGACGAGCATGTGCTCGGCCATCCAGCCGTCGCGGCGGGCCATCGTCGAGGCGATACGCAGGGCGAAGCACTTCTTGCCGAGCAGGGCGTTGCCGCCGTAGCCCGAACCGAAGGACCAGATCTCGTTGGTCTCGGGGAAGTGGGTGATGTACTTCTCGTCGTTGCAGGGCCAGGTGGAGTCTTCCTGACCGGGCTCGAGGGGAGCGCCGACCGAGTGAACGGCGGGAACCCACACGCGGCCCTCGTTGATGAGGTCCATGGCAGCAGCACCCATGCGGGTCATGATGCGCATGTTGACAACGACGTAGGGGGAGTCGGTGATCTCAACACCGAGCTGGGAGATGGGGCCGCCCAGGGGGCCCATGGAGAAGGGCACCACGTACATGGTGCGGCCCTTCATGGCACCCGTGAACTTCTCGCGCAGGGTGGCCTTCATTTCCTTGGGGTCGGCCCAGTGGTTCGTCGGGCCAGCGTCCTCTTCCTTCTCACAGCAGATGAAGGTACGGGACTCAACACGCGCAACGTCGGACGGCTTGGAGCGAGCCAGGAACGAGTTGGGGCGCTTCTCCTCGTTGAGCTTGGTGAACATGCCGCTCTCGACCATCTGAGAGGTCAGGCGATCCCACTCCTCCTGGGAGCCGTCGGAGAACTCGATGGCGTCAGGCGTGGTCAGCTCAGCAATTTCAGCAACCCACTTGATGACATCTTCGGGAGCGTTCGCCGGAGCGGCTGCACGCACGTCCTGTTCGGTCACGGACATTTTGCCTCCTGAGGCATTTCGGATTGTCGAGGCCGCAGTTGCGTCCTCGATTGACAGAATCAATCATGCCGGACCCCTCACCCGCGCTTGCGGGAGCTTGGTCCCGGTCACACCTCAATCGTAGTCGAACAAGTCACACACCGCCCGACTGATAGGGACCTTCAACCCACCCACAAGGGCCTTTATGAACGCCCCACCCCGCCCCGACCTCGTGAATGCGACGGAAGTCGTCCAATCACCCACCACCGTGAGATAGAACACCCAATATGGGGTCACAATTCCATCTCTGAACTTGAAGTCTCACCACCCCATGACCGACGATTACACGTAGCACAACAGTGCTGTTCACCATTGGAAGGACCGAATACACCATGGGACTCCGTTCTAAGACCCAAGGCCCTGACTTTTTTGAAGATCTGACTTCTCAGGCCCGCCAGCTCGTGCAGGCCGTCGAGTTCCTCTCGCACATCTACGCCGCCTCCCCCGAAGAGCGCATCGCCCTGCGCGATCAGCTCCACGAGGTTGAGCACCGCGGTGACGAGCTGAACCACGCGATCGTTCAGCGCATCAACTCCTCGTTCATCACGCCTTTCGACCGCGAGGATCTGCAGTCGCTGGCGTCGCACCTGGACGACTGCCTCGACTTCATCGATGAGGCCGGCGACCTCCTGGTCGTCTACGGCATCGCCGACATCCCCACTTCCCTGGTCTCCCTGCTCAACGAGCAGATCGCGGTCATCGAGCACTGCGCGGCGCTGACCGCCGAGAACATGCCCAAGCTCAAGTCGCCCGTGGACATGCGCGACTACTGGATCGAAGTCAACCGCCTCGAGAACGAGGGCGACCTGGCCTACCGCCGCACCCTGACGGCCCTCTTCGACTCGGGCCTCGACCCGGTCACGATCATCAAGCTCAAGGACATCGTCCAGGGCCTCGAGTCCTGCGCCGACGCGTTCGAGGAGCTGGCCAACGTCATCGAGTCCCTCGCACTGAAGGAATCCTGAGCCGTGGATCTGAATCTGATCCTCGTCTGCGTCGTCATCGCCGTCGCGCTGTTCTTCAGCTACACCAACGGCTTCCACGACGCGGCGAACGCGATCGCGACCTCCGTGTCGACGCGCGCGTGGACTCCTCGCGCGGCGCTCCTCATGGCCGCAACGATGAACGTCATCGGCGCCATGATGGGCACGGCCGTCGCCAAGACGGTCGGTAAAGGCATCATTTCGATCAGCGACTACGCAGAGTCTCCCCTCCCGGAGATGCAGCAAAAAGGCCTGGTCATCATCCTGGCGGCCCTGCTGGGCGCCTGCATCTGGAACCTGATCACCTGGTGGTTCGGACTCCCCTCGTCCTCCTCGCACGCCCTGATCGGCGGCATGGTGGGCGCGGGCCTCATGAGCGGCACGGTCGTGTACTGGTGGGGCATCATGAGCCACGTCGTGATCCCCATGTTCGCCTCCCCCATCATCGGTTTCGTCATCGGCTACATCGCCATGAAGATCGTACTGTGGGCACTGCGCAAGGCACAGTATCACCGCACGATGCGCCGCTTCCGCGCCGCGCAGCGCTTCTCGTCGGCGGCTATGGCCCTGGGCCACGGCATCCAGGACGCGCAGAAGACGATGGGCATCATCGTCATGGCGCTGCTGGCTGGCGGTTACGGCGAGACCCACAACATCCTCGATCCCATCACGGGCGAGATGAACGTGCCGCTGTGGGTCAAGGTGTCGGGCGCTCTGGCGATTTCGCTGGGCACGATGGCCGGCGGCGGACGCATCATGCGTACGATCGGCCGTAAGATCATCGACCTGGATCCGGCTCGCGGCTTCACGGCCGAGGCCGTGTCTGCCTCGATCCTGTACCTGTGCTCCTACGTCATTCACGCCCCCATCTCGACGACGCAGGTCGTGTCGACGGCGATCATGGGTGTGGGTTGCACGAAGCGTTTCTCGGCGGTTCGCTGGGGCGTCGCGGGCAACATCGTCATCGCGTGGTTCCTCACCCTGCCGGCCGCCGCCCTGGTGTCGGGCATCGTGTACCTCCTCGTGGCGCTGCCTCTGGGAGTTCACTGATGCGTGGTCGTCTCGTCGTGACGGCTGCGGTCGCCGTTCTTGCCGCCGCCCCGCTCGCGGCATGCTCGGATTCGTCCGTCATGCACATGCGGGTCGGGCAGTGCATCCTCCTGCCGGAGGATAAGAGCGCGACCACGGCGACGACGATCGATAAGACCAGCTGCACGCGCGAGCACGACGCTGAGGTCTTCGCCTTGGCGTCCGCGCCGGACGGTGATTTCCCGGGCGCCGAGGCGCTCAACCGGCAGGCCGAGACCGAGTGCATTTCCGCGTTCGACGCGTACGTGGGGTCGGATTACCTGACCTCGTCTCTCGACGCGACGTGGATGATCCCGACGAAGGATTCGTGGGCGCAAAACGATCGATCGATCGTGTGCCTGGCGCGTCCGCTGGATCATTCGAAGCTCACCTCGTCGGTGAAGGAGTCGGGCCTGTAGGGTCCGTCGAGCCTCCGAACGTCATCGGGTGGTGTGTGGCCTGGGGCCACGCACCACCCGATACTTTTGCGTTCTATCTACTGCGAATGCGACCGATGCGGATCACGCTTTGTCGAAGGCTGTTCTTCCACACAGCTGCCTCGCGGATCGAGTGGAGGCGGTTCGGCTTGTGCCGGGCCGCCTCAGTGCTTCTTGGAGGCCTTGCGCGCGTGGGCTGCGGGGTCCTTCGTGGTGACGCCGTGCGTTTCGAGGGCGGCGACCGTCAGGGCATCACCGGCGTGTTCGACGTGGGCGACGAGGACCTGACCGTGCCTCAGGCGCGGCGCCTCGGCGCCGGCGACGGGAGCCGACGCGTAGGCGCGGATCTCTTCGATGATGGCGTCGCGAGCCGTTCCCGCGACCGACAGGACCGTGGGGGACGCGTGCTCGCGCAGGCGCTCGGCCGCGAAGGCCCGGACACGTCCAAGACGCGCCTCAGTGTCGACCTGCGCATCCGAGCCGCAGGCGGTCAGGTCGAGTGACTCGACGAGCGTCACCGAGCCCCCGCCCATCGACGCCCACGGGGTGAGGCTCTGTCGCGAGCGGGCGGCCGGCGACGCGAACGCGCGGGCCACACCGAAGCTCGAGAGCAGATCGATGAGGTCGAACGCCTGCCGCACGCCGAAGCGGCTGAGCGGCGGATCGACAGCTTCCGGTGCGGTCTCAACCTTCTTCGCCGAGGCCTGCTCCACCTGGGCGGCCCTCCTAGCCGCAGCGGAAGCCACCATCGCGGGGGTCGGCGCGGGGCGAGGCTTAGAAGGAGCCGCTGCCTCAGCAGGTGCCGCGGAACCGCCGGCAGAAGCGGAAGGAGAGGCGGCCGCGTGGGCATCCCCGGCCTCGTCGAGGCGCGGGGTGAGGCCCTGCCCCGGACGCAGGACGAGGAGAGTCGTGGTCACAAGGCGGCCCTCGCGGGCGCGGGCGACGATGTCGGCGAGGAGGCGGCGATCGCCTCGGCGCGTGAGCATGTCGGCGGCGCGCTCGGGCGAGGTCCACGCGGTCTGGTCGATTTCGGTGCGCGGGGCGCGCGCGACGGGGGCGCGCAGGCGCTCTGAGGCGTGACCCGCAGGGACGGGGGTGCCCACCCAGTAGTGGACTTCCTTCGTCTGTCCACCGCCCAGGCGGTAGCGCTGGGTCGTCAGGGGCGCGCCGAGCGTGATGATCTGGCCGGTTTCCTCCTCGACTTCGCGCACGGCGGCGGCAACGAGGGATTCACCGTTTTCGGTCTTGCCCTTGGGCCAGGACCAGTCGTGGTAGCGCGGCCGGTGGACCATCAGGACTTCGATGTCCGCGGGGTCGATGGGCTCGCCGGGGACGGCGACGCGCTCGGGGTCCGTGAAGCGCCAGACGAGTGCGCCCGCAGAGCGAACGAGTCGCTGGGGACGGGGGGCTGGCATCGGACGCATAGGGACAAGGGTAGTCGCCCGCGCGCGCCCGTGCCCTGGTGGGCGCGCCACGTCACCCCGGTTTGGGCCTTCCACGAGGCCGTCCAGGGGACGCCGGGAGCAGCCCGGGCGCTACCGACGCGGGCTCAGTCGAGGGTGCCGACGGCCGCCTCGCGCGCGGCGACGTCGAGCTCGTCGGCGGTGACCAGCAGCGCGGAGTGGCGCATGGTGACGCGGTGGGCGAGCGGGTCGGCGGGGTCTTCGATCCACAGGGCCCCGGCCTCACCGGCGGCGAGCACGCGCATGGCCCGCGAGGCCTCGCCCAGCACGTATTCGAGGTCGTCGTCGGTCAGGTCGCCGCGCAGCAGCGAGTCGACCTCCTCCATGATGAGGCTCAGGGGCCGCAGCTCGACGGGGGCCTCGAGGCCCTGGATGATGGGCGCGCGCGAGCCCTCGGCGTAGCGCTCAGCCACCAGGAGAGGGTCGCGGTGGTACCACTCGTGCAGCAGGTAGACGCGCCACAGCGCACCAGGGAGGGTGAACTCGGGGCTGCGCGACCACACGTGCGCGATCGTGTCGACGCCGCTGGTGCGTACGGTCTCGCGCAGGCGCGCGACGTCGGCGTCGGTGAAGGTCTCGTCGCCCACGCCCATGAGGGCCCATGCGGCGGTGTGGGCGACGGCGGCGCTGGCCGCGGGGTCTTCGTCGCCGATAATGGCGTCAGCCCTGGCGGCGTCGAGCATGGCGGGGCGTCGCGGCATCTTCGATTGGGCCATGGGGACTTCTTCCTCCTACAATGGGGCTGCTGGGCCTATAGCTCAATGGTAGAGCAGCGGACTTTTAATCCGTAGGTTGGGGGTTCGAGTCCCCCTGGGCCTACTGGTCGCCTCGGAATTTTCCGGGGCGTTCACGCTATCTGCGGGCGCGCGCCCGCGTTGGAGGTGCAGCATGGATCCTCGTCTTTCTCGCGCGTACGGCGCCCTGGCCGGCCTTGCGCTCGGCGACGCGCTGGGTATGCCGACGCAGGCGATGTCCCCTGAGCAGATCCGCGCGGTGTACGGGCGCATCACCGGCCTCGTCGACGGGGACGCCTCCCAGCCCTACGCGCCGGGGATGCCGGCGGGGTCGGTCACGGATGACACGGAACAGGCTCTGCTGATTGCGTCCCTCCTGGTACGAGGCCGGGGCTCGTCCTCGGGTCGCGTTACCCTCAATGCGGTCGAGTTCGCCCACGCCCTGCTGGCCTGGGAGGATTCGATGATCGAGCGCGGCTCGCTCGACCTGCTGGGACCCTCCACGAAGGCAGCTCTCGAGCGCGTGCGCGCGGGCGAGGACCCGCTGACCGTGGGCGGCGAGGGCACCACGAACGGCGCGGCGATGCGCGTTACCCCGATCGGTATTGCGGTCTCAACGGAGGATCCGGAGGCCTTCGCCGAGGCCGTGTGGTCGTCGTGCCGGGTCACGCACGCGACGCGACAGGGCTTCCAGTCGGCTGCCCTTGTGGCGGCGGCCGTGTCCATGGGGATCGACGCGGCGCGCTCACCTTCCCTGGACCTGAGGAGCCTACTGTGGAAGGCCCTCACCTACGTCGATTCCCTCCCCGATCGCGGCGCGTGGACCCCAGACCCGGACGTCGTTGACGCGACGCGCAGGGCCATGCAGCTGGCCGTCAACCCCGCCTCGTCATCCCTGGAATGCCTCGTTGAGCAGGTGGGAACGTCCGTGGCCTCGGCCCACGCGATCCCCATGGCCTTCGCGCTGCTCGCACGCGATCCCTCCCCGCAGGCCCTCCTGGACGCAGCTAACATCGGCGGGGACACCGACACGATCGGCGCGATCGCGGGCGCGATCCTGGGTGCAACCCTCGGGGTCGAGGTTCTCCCCACAGACAGCCTCTCGAAGATCGAGGAGGTCTCCCACCTCGGCCTGCCCACCGTCGCCAGAGAACTCTTGGAGCTGCGCGATCAGGCGATTGTCGGGCGCCAGGAGGAGGCTCCCACGGATGCGTCGTCAGCTGCCGATCCCGACGCTGGCGCGTCTCCCGAGGAGCCAACCCCCACCTCGTCGCCAGCCTCCCCCGCGGGCCGCGTTGTCCTCATGGGCCAAATCCTCGTGGACCTCGCCGTTCGTGGCGAAGCTCTGCCCTCGCCCGGTGGCGACGTGTGGGCCATCGACGAGGGAATGCACGTTGGCGGCGGCTTCAACGCCCTCGTGGCGGCGCGGCGCATGGGGGCCGAGGCCGTCTCCCTCAGCCCGATCGGCGAGGGCCCCTACTCCTCGCTCATTCAGGCGGCGCTGACGCGCGAGGGGATCACAGACCTCGGGCCTCGGGTCACGGGCATTGACAACGGGTTCTGCATCGCGTTCACGGACCGCACGGGCGAGCGCACCTTCATCTCCACCAAGGGCGCCGAGACGATGGCACCCTCGAGCGCATGGGCTGACTTCGTGCGCACGATGCACCCGGGCGACGTGCTCTACGTCGACGGTTATCTCATGGACCACCCCGCAAACCGCGAGGCCGCGGAGGCGGCGCTGCGTACCCTCCCCGAGGGTGTGCACGTCGTCCTGGATGTCTCCCCCGTCATCGGGATCCCGGAGGGGCTACCCTCTGACGACGTCATCGTCTCGATGAACCACAGGGAGGCTCAGGAGGTCGCTCACCAGAGAGGCGATGCGAGCCTTCGCAACCGATGCGACCAGCCTCGCGAAGCGGCGCGAGCGATGCTCACCGTGCTGGATCGTCCCGTTCTCGTGCGCGCGGGAGCCGAGGGCGCATACTTTGTGCGGCCCGCCGGAACAGCACCGAATACCCGCAATGAGGACGTGATCCATGTCCCGACGCCTCACGTCGAGGCGATCGACACGAACGGCGCGGGCGACGCCCACTCGGGTGTCCTGGCAGCCTCCCTCGCTCAGGGCATTCCCACCGACCAGGCACTCATCCTCGCCAACTGCGCAGGCGCACTGTCCACGACAGCCATCGGCCCGGCCTCGTGCCCCACGCGCGAGGAGATCGAGGCCACGGCGGACGCGCTGGAGGCGAGCAACGACGAGGAGTGAGCGCGGTCGAGGCGTTCGCGCGGCAGGCACACTGCACGCCTGAGCACATGTACGCACGTCAGCGCCCGCGGCGTGCGAGATGCGTCAAATATTCAACCGGATCGTCTATTTCATACACCCACGGGTACACAATTACCCCATGACGACTAACGACACCCAGGACCGCAGCGGCATCGTCGGCGGGGCACTCACGGTTGCCCTGCTGATCACCCTGGCCGTGCAGAACGCCGTGCCCCCGATGGCGACCGACATGTACTCGGCGGCGTTCCCGCAGATCACGGCGGACCTTGCGACGAACTCGACGATGCTCGGGTTCACGCTCACGACCTTCTTCGTGGGCTACGCGACCGGCCAGGTCCTGGGCGGCGCCATCTCGGACCAGATCGGGCGCCGCCGCCCCATCATCGCGGGCGGCATCATTGCCCTGGTCGGTTCCATGATCTGCGTGTTCACGCCCAACATCTGGGTGCTTCTCTTCGGGCGAGTCTTCCAGGGCCTCGGCGGCGGCGTGGCCTCGTCGGTGGCGCGCGCGATCCTCGTCGACGTCGCGCACGGCAAGACGCTGGCGCGCGCCATGAGCCTCATCCAGGCGATCGTCGGCTTCGCGCCAATGCTCGCCCCGGTCCTCGGCGCGTTCATCATCACGCACGCGACGTGGAGGGTCGTCTTCTGGGCGCTCGCCGCCTTCACGCTGCTCATGGCTGCCCTCGCGTGGGTCGTCGTGCCCGAGTCCCTGCCCGAGGAACGCCGCCACCCCGGCGGTATCCCCCGGTTCTTCTCCGGCCTCATTCAGGTCGTGCGCATCCGTCCCTTCGTGGGCTTCATGCTGACCAACGCCTTCTCGAGCTTCTGCATGTTCGGATACATCTCGAACGCCACCTACGTCCTGCAGGGGCCGCTGGGCCTGTCCCCCATGGCTTTCGCGTGGGTCTTCGCGTTTAACGCGCTGCTCTCGACCGGTTTCGCGCTGGTCAACGTGCGCCTGATCTCGCACTTCACGCCGCGCACGCTCATCATCACGGGCCTCACGATCGCCGCGACCGGCGTGGTGACACTCGCGATCTCGACGTTCGTCCTCGACCTGCCGCTGATTCTCACGTGCGTGGGCTTCGCGCTGGTCATGACGGCGAACGCGTTCATTTTCGGCAACTCGGGCGCGCAGGCCATGAGTGAGGCGCGCGAGCACGCGGGCACGGCCTCGTCCGTCATGGGCGTGTTCCAGTCGATCGCGAACGGCATCGCCGCTCCCCTGGCGACCTCGGGCGGCGACAGCGCCGTGCCGATGGTGCTCGTCATGATCGTCGGCTCGGCCGGCGCGTGGTTCGCGTTCTGGGTGATCGCCCGCGGCGGCACACACACGCCGCGCCACCTCAACCTCGACTGAGGGGCTTCAACACCCCCGGACAGAACTTATAGGAACCCCTCGAAAGGCTGACGTCCCCGACTGTTGTTACAAACGTCGTCAATCCGCAGCATTTTCAACGCGTCTCCGACCCCGCATGTTACAAACGTCGTCAATCTGCGGGCTAAAACGCCAGAAAAAGCCGATTTCGGGCTTGGATTGACGACGTTTGTAACAAGGAGCGCTAAACCCCCTTGAAAAACGGGGTGGTTTGACGACGTTTGTAACATCGCAACATGCGCGCACCCGACCGCCGGCACATCGGCAGGCGTTAGGCCGCACTGACGCGCACCTGAGGGATGGCGCGGACACACCGGCACAGAAAACCGGGAAAGTGCCCCACCGAAAACCCCTACTCGCGCGAGGCCAGCCAGACCGCGACCGACACCAGGACCAGGCCGATGAGTTCGAAAACGCCGGGGATCTGGCGGAGCATGACGGCCCCGACCAGGGCGGAGGTGGCCGGCAGGATCGCGGCGAACAGCGCGAAGGTTGACGCCGCCAGGCGCCGCATCGCGAGCGCCTCGAAGGTGTAGGGAATCGCGGTGGACAGCAGGCCCACGCCGACGACGATCGCGATCAGCTTCCACGAGGCCAGGGCCGCCATCGCTCCCGGCCCGAGGAAGGGCGCGAAAAACAGGGTGCCCCACGCGCATCCGAGCGCCAGGTTCGTCACCCCGTCGCGCGTGGTCGAGGCCTTCTGCCCGACGACGATGTAGGCCGACCAGGCGAGGGCCGCAAGGAGAATCCAGGCGACGCCGACGCGCACGCTCGGCACGCTGAGGTCGAGGGCGAGGCCGCCGATGCACGCCACCCCCGCGAACGCGAGGACGGCGGCGATGCGCGGCCGCCAGCCGCGGCCCCTGATGACGGCGACGGCGACGGGGCCGATGAACTCGATAGACACGGCGGTACCCAGGGGAATGCGCGCGATCGACTCGTAGAACGAGGAGTTCATCGTCAGGATGATGACGCCAAACAGCGCGGAAATCGCCAGGTCGGAGCGCGTGAGACCACCGCGCCACGGGCGCTTCCAGGCCAGGAGAACGACCGCGCCGGTCAGGACGCGCCACCAGGCGACGGAGGCGGGTTCGACGGACGCGAAGGCAATAACCGCGAGCGCCGCGCCCACGTACTGGATGAGGCCGGAGCCGACGATGTAGAGCTGGGGCGGGATGCGGTCGGTGACGGGGCGCTGCGCGGGCGCGTTCACTGCGCGGGCGCGAAGGTGAGGGCCGCCGAGTTCATGCAGTAGCGCATGCCGGTGGGCTGATCGGGCGAGTCGGGGAACACGTGGCCGAGGTGGGAGCCGCAGGTCGCGCAGCGCACCTCGGTGCGGATCATGCCGTGGCTGGTGTCGACGCTCTCAACGGTCGCGCCATCGTGGGCCTGGAAGAAGGAGGGCCACCCGCAGGAGGAGTCGAACTTCGCGTCGGAGTCGAAGAGCTTGGATCCGCAGGCCGCGCACGAGTAGGTGCCGACGCGCGCCTCGTCGAGGAGCTCACCGGTGAAGGGACGCTCGGTGCCGGCCTCGCGCAGCACGTGGTAGCGCATGGGGCTCAGGAGTTTCTTCCACTCGGCGTCGGTGCGGGCAGCGGGATCAGTTGCGTTCATGACTCTATTGTCCCGCGCCGCCCGCGCCCTCGCACGCGTGCGGCGGCTCTCCTCGTGCGGATCCATGGACGAGGCGGGGGCTCAGTCCGCGGTCACCTCTCCGGACCCGCGTTTGCCGAAGAATAGCTGTGGCCGGTGGGATCGGGAGCAGTCATGCCTCTATTGTCGCGGACCGCCCGCGCCCGTGCACATATGTGCGTGGGCGCGGGCGGTCCGTTTTCCTCGCGCTGGCCTCAGTGACGAGGCCGTGGCCCGTTCACCTGTCCCCATCACTCATTGGTGGCGGGCCCTGCGCTGGAGGTCTTCTTTGCCGCTGCCTTCTTGGGAGCCGCCTTCTTGGCGGCACCCTTCTTGGCGGCGGGCTTCTTCGCGGTGACCTTCTTGGCGGGAGCCTTCGCGTCCTTTGCAGGGGTCGTGTCGGCTGCCTTATCAGCAGCGGCGCCGTCCGTCACGGTTTTTGTGGCCGCGGCGGAGGACTTTTTGGCACCCTTCTTCGCGGTCGAGGCCTTCTTAGTGGCCGCCTTCTTCGCGGGAGCCTTCTTCGCGCCGGCCTTGGTGGAGGCCGCCTTCTTGGCGGGCTCCTTCTTCGCCGGGGCTTCCTCTTCCGCCGCGAGGACGTCTGTCGCGGCGGCGTCCTCAGCATTCACACCCTCAGACGCCGGCTCGGCGATGGCCGCCGCGGGCATCACGAGGGTCTCGTCCACGGGCTCGTCGACGGAGGGCAGGACCTGCGTGGCGTCGGAATCGAGCGCGCCGGCCTCTTCGGCCTCCACGGGATCCATGACGACGGTCGCGTCGGCAGCGGGTTCGTCGGCGGCGTCCTTCTGCGCAGCCTCAACCTCGGCAACCTCCACCTCGGGGGCCGAGTCCTCCGCGGGCGCACTCTCAGGCGCCACAGCCTCGTCGGTCGTGGCCTCGTCGGTCGCGGCCTTTTCGATCACCACAGACTCGGCGTTCTCGGGCTTGGGTTCCCGGGGCTCGACGGCCGGGATCTGGCCGGTGACGGCGCGCAGCATATCGGCCTCGGCGCCGGTGGGGGCGACAGCGGGGAAGAAGTCCATGATGGACACGCGCGCGGGCTTCACCGTGGGCGTGGGGCGGGTTTCCGCGTCGAGGCGCGCCTCTTCCGCGACCGCGTACCAGCCGGGGTGGACGGCGGGCTCGTCGGTCTCCTCCTCGGGCGCGCGGGATACGGCCATCTCGGCGGGGGTCGGCGCGGGCGGCGGCACGAGCGCGGGCGCGATCGCCTGGACCGTGTCGGTCATGACGGGTCGACCGGTGCGCACGGGCGGGGGCACCTGCACGGGATGTTTCACGGATGTTTCACGCGCGGGGATCGGCGTGGTTTCCTGCTCGTCCGGGGACACTTGGACGTCCGACGAGGCCTGGGCCTCCTCCTCGCCTCCCGTTTCCTCGGGCGCGTCGGGGGCGGGTGCGCCCTCATGCTCAGCGTCCTCGACGGGGGCGCTGTCCTCCTGCGAATCGTCGGCGCGCGATTCGCTGGAATCGGCGGATGCGCCAGCGTCGGTGGCCGCGTCCTCGGGGGCCTCGCCCTGCGCGGGGGCAGCCTGCACGTCGGCGGCCTGTTCCTCAGTGGAAGCGGCATCGGCAGACTGCGCGGCGGCCTCGGGCTTCACGCCTTCGGTCTGGTCGTCAGCGGTTTCGGATCCGGCGTCAGCAGTGTCGGGCTTCTCGTCGGCGGAATCGTCTGCGACAGAGTCAGCCGCAGCGTCCTTCACGGTCGCATCGTCCGCGCGCTCAGCACCCGCAACCTCTGCAGAATCGGCGGCCACACCCGCAGAATCGGGGGCCACACCCTGAGCAGCCTCGGGCTCCTCGTTTTCGGGCGCCTCGTTGTCGGCAACGACCGGCTCGACGCCGACGGCCGCCAGGGCGAGGGTGGCCTCGGGGTCGAGGGCCTCGGCTTCGCGGCGCTTGTGGGCCTCGCGGCGTTCCTGCGCGCGACGGGCCTCGGCCTCGCGCTCGGCGTAGACCTCTTCACCCGGGCCCTCGAGGGCGGCGGCGCGGGCCTCGGCTTCGGCGGAGCCGGAGAAGAAGCGCTCGCCTCGGCCGATGGAGGTCGCGGTGAGAGTCTGGGTGAGCTGCGGGTTCGCGTTGCCAGCGGCCTCGATGATCTTGCGCAGAGCGCTCTTGGAGATCACCTGGGTTTCGTCGCGGGAGGCGCTGGGGCCACCCTCGGCGAGTTCGCGCTGGCGGTCGGCCATGGCGCGGCGGCGGGCGTGCTTGGCCTTGCGGCGGGCGGCGACCATGCGCGCGGCGTGGGCGGGGTCCTTGGGGGCGGCAGCCGTGGCGCCGGACGCGGAGATCGCGGAGGCGGCGCCGCCCGTCGCGGCGCTGGACTGCTCACCGGTCGACGCGGCCGTACCCGTGTGGGAAGCCGACGTGCCCGTGGCGGCCACGGCCTCGTTCGTGCCGGAGATCCCAGCGAGTTCGGCGGCCAGGCGCGCGATGCGTTCGCGGCTCATGTCCTTTTCGACGGTGACGGTCTCGCGGGGCTCGATGCGCTGGGCGGGGCGCGCCCACGGCTCTTCGGAAACGATCCACGCGATGACCTGTTCACGCAGGTAGGCACGCAGGTCGTTGAGGTGCCCGGAGTTCTTCGCGGAGACGAGGACGCGCACGGTCACCGTGTACTCGTCGGAGTCGGTGATCTGCACGCCCCACGTGCGCCCGTCCCACAGGTCCGTGGCGGTCAGGAGCTGCTCGACCTTCGTGCGGATGAGGGTCATGGGGGCCGACCAGTCGAGCTTGAACTCAACGGTGCCAAGCTGCGCGGCGGCGCGGCGCGTCCAGTTCTCGAAGGGCGTCTGCGTGAAGTAGCGGCACGGAATGATGAGGCGGCGCTCGTCCCAGATGCGCACGACCACGTAGGAGAGGGTGATTTCCTCGACGGAACCGGTCTCCTGCTTGTCGCCGGCGACAACGACGTCACCAACGCGGATCGCGTCGGTGAAGGCCAGCTGCAGGCCGGCGAACACGTTACCGAGGGTCTGCTGGGCGGCAAGACCGGCGATGACCGAGAGGACACCGGCGGAGGCCAGCACGGTGGTCATGGCTTGGCGGGCGACCTCAAAGGTACCGATGATGGCGACCACGCCGACGAGGACGATGATCGACTGCGTGAGCCGGCGCAGGACTTGAGCCTGCGTCTCGAAGCGACGCGAACGCCCCTGGTCAGATTCCTGACGGGCCTTGGCGGCGTCCTCGAATACCCAGGCGGCTGCGTAGGCCATCCATGTCAGGCACGCGAGCGCGACGATGAGGAGCACGTGCATGAGGAACGTCGTGATCGACGTGCCGTTCCAGTCGGAGAGGTGCGGGTTGACCAGCGCGATACCAAGCCCCGCCCACGCTCCCCATGCCGCAAAGGTGAAGTGACCCGGGCGGCGCACACGCGCCAGGATCGACGAGGCAATGGCAGCCTTCGCGAACGCCTTTCGGGCGAGGGCGGACATGACGACCGAAATGACAAGGCCCACGAAGGCGCCGACGATCGGGCCGAGGATCAGGAGGGTGAGGTCGATGGTCGTGGCCACGGCGGCCTCCGCCCCGGATTGAGGGTCGGCAGCAGCCCGCATGAGGGCGTCCGAGGCCTGGGCAAGGGCACCGAGTGCTGGTGTCATAGTCATGCATCAAGCCTAGGTCGGAGAGCTGATGAATTCCTGGGAATTCCGCACAATTGCAACGTTTTTCGGTAATGTGTTAGCTGTCACTTGATTTCGTTTTGACGTGCCGTGCGCGTTCTGCCTAAACTATCTCCCGTCTTCGGACGCCAGTTCGACGGCCAAGCAGGCCCCCATCGTCTAGCGGCCTAGGACACCGCCCTTTCACGGCGGCGACACGGGTTCGAATCCCGTTGGGGGTACCACCGGTCGCAATCGTGATTGGAACAATTCAATAGGTCTTACCTGTTGTAAGGCCCCGTAGCGCAGTTGGTTAGCGCGCCGCCCTGTCACGGCGGAGGTCGCGGGTTCAAGTCCCGTCGGGGTCGCCGACCAGACCTTTTGGTTCAGGTCTTGGCTCTGTAGCTCAGTTGGTAGAGCGTTCGACTGAAAATCGAAAGGTCACCGGATCGACGCCGGTCGGAGCCACCAGCAAGTCCCCGAAGCATTCGCTTCGGGGTTTTTGTTTTGCCCATTGCACCGACGCAGCCACCAGGACCGAGGCAGGCATGCGCGCTACACCTAACGCCGCTTAACCGAAAACGAAGCAGCTCATATGAGCTTCGCCACCAACATAACTGGGCGACAAAAAATAGTAGCGCCAGTTAATTAATTACCGAACAACCAGAACGCCGCCCGAATGCTCACATTTCCACCCGGCTTAATGGTTGATGAATTGCTGGACGACCAAAACAAACCCTCCATAACGTGGACAAATAGACGAAATTGAAGGCGCGGACTGTGACGGACAGGCGTAGCCTTCCCATCAGCACCATTACTTGCTAACCCGAGCGGATGGGCGGACACCCGACGCGCACGCCACGGCCTCGTCCCCCATCCATGACGAATGGAGACTCACGTGCACCCACGCAGTATCGGACGCCTTTTCCCGCTCGCTGTCGGGCTGATCGTCGCCGGCCTGCTGGCCGCGTTCATCGCGATCGCCCCCTCCTACGCCAGCTCCGTCGGCGTCGTCACCAAGATCTCGCTGGCGCGCGAGGACAAGGAAACCACCGCTCCCACGGTCGGCATCCACGTCATGACCATGTCCTTCGACATCGACACAACCGGTAAGGACGTCGCGCCCGGCGACACGTTCACCATTCAGATTCCGCCGGAGCTTGAGATCGTCTCGGACTCGGGCAGCTCGACGCTGAACTTCAGCATGCTCAACGACGACAAGGTCCCGGTCGTCGACTGCTCCGTCCCCGCGGGCGAGGGCGTCTCCATGACCTGCACCTTCGGCGAGTACGCGAAGGACCACCACAGCATCATCGGCCACGGCACCGTGCGCACGAAGGCGGTGCACGCCACGGCCTCGTCGACTGTATCCTTCCCGGTGAACGGCACCGCCATTGTCGTGGACCTGCCCGGCGGCTCGATCTCCGGCACGTACGAGCGCATCCTGCGCAACACCCAGAAGTGGGGCCAGCCCAAGCAAGGCGACTCCTCGCGAATCATCTGGGAGATCGACATCAAGGGATCCCAGCTGCCCGAGGGTGCGACCGCGGTCGAGATCGTTGACACCTTCGACATGAGCTCCGGCGGCTACTCGCTGGTGCCCGGGTCGGAGAAGCTCTACTACTACAACAACGACGCCGAATACCAGGCCGAGCAGGCGCCCGCCCTCAAGGCCGGCGCGTCGATCGGCGACGGCACCTTCACGATGGAGGCCAGCGCGGACGGCACCGGGTTCACCGCGACATTCCCGCGCCTGACGAACAACGGCACCTACGTCCTTCAGTACGAGGCCACGATCAACAACGTAGCGACCGTGCGCAACGGCGTTACCTTCCACAACGACGCGCTCATCAACGCGAAGCTGTACACGGGCGGCGTGGACATCCACTCGGACGGCTCGGGTGACGCGAACGGCGACGCGAATCCGACGCCCACCCCGTCGGTGACGCCGACTCCGGAGCCGACGCCCACGCCGGAGCCGACTCCTTCCACGACTCCCACTCCGGAGCCGACTCCTTCCACGACTCCCACTCCAGAGCCGAGCCCGACCCCGTCCGTGACCCCGTCTCCGACGCCGACCTCAACTCCGACGCCCACGCCGTCTTCCACGCCCACCCCGTCGGTGACGCCCACTCCCGAGCCGACGCCGTCGACCACCCCGACTCCTTCGGCCACGCCGACCCCGTCGGCGCCCTCGACGCCAAGCTCGTCCACTCCCCCGGCCACGCCGCCCACTCCTCCGACTCCCGCGCCGAAGCAGCTGGCCCGCACGGGCGCCGACATGGCTGGCGTCCTCGCTGGTGCCGGCATGCTGGGCCTGCTGGGCGCGCTGGCGGTGGCGGCTCGCCGACGCCAGGCCTGACCACCCCGCCCTCCGCGTGAGGGCGCGCATCTGACGCACTGAGCCCCGGCCTCGGATCGACGAGGTCGGGGCGAAGTCATGTGCGAACGCGCCCACGCGGGGCTCGTCATTGCCGGGAAAGTGTGAGAGAAACCGGCGGCGAGCGGTCGCGTGGGCGCGTCCGTTTACACAGAACGTTTCAACAGGAGAAAGCACCCGGAAGAAACAGTGACTAGCGTAACAGGCATCGGATTCTCGCGGGCGCGTTTGGATGATGAATTTTCGGCGAACTTTTGCGCGGCCCTCTCGGTCCATCCGGGCGCGCCACGACCGCCCTCCTACCCCTCTCTCGGGACGACCGAAACGCATCAGGGCTCGATCGCGTCCCAGTCATCGTCGAGGATGTAGGTGCCGTCGAGGCGTTCGACCATCTCGGAGGCGCGGGTGCAGGCTTCGACCGCCTCGAGAATGCCAAGGGCGATGAGGGTGCGACCGTCTGCATCGTGCAGGCGGCCCGTATCAACGACGAGGGTGGCCCGCCTGCCCGGGGATCACTCCCAGGTGGGCTGGCTGCCACCCTCGTGCGCACCCCAGCACTATTTCGAAGATGATCACTCCCGCTCAGAGCGGGAAACTATGATCAACCGGCGTCAGTCAGCAAGAGAGCGTTGTTCATGTCCTCATTGACCAAAACTCAGCTTTTAGGCTAGTATCGACCTAGCGAGAGGATGCGTCGGGCGTCTGGTAACAGACGTTCAAAGGAAGCCGCTTCAGCGGCTTCGGGTGTGGGACTGCCCTCAGCTTCGGGCTGTAAAGACCCCATGTACCAAGATCTCCTCTCGCTTTCAAGTGCTCCTGAACATCGTTCAGGAGCACTTTGTTTGCTCATTTTGATTAGGCAATTTCCGATCACGGATTATCTCCGCTCAGACCGGGAATCAATCACCAATCCCCTTGATATACTTGGAACCTCAAAGCTCACCCCTACCTAAAGGCTGGGATTCAGTCACCTATCCCCTTGATATACTTGTGGGGCTGACTGACAAAAGTGTCAGGTAGCTGGGATTCAGTCACCCATCCCCTTGATAAACTTGAGGTGCAGCTACTCGCCGACGCTGAGAAGTTGGGATTCAGTCACCTATCCCCTTGATATACTTGCAGTACACCGTGACGATCGTGCCGGTTAGCTGGGATTCAGTCACCTATCCCCTTGATATACTTGTCAGGCCATCACGCAAGACGCGCGCGCTGCTGGGATTCAGTCACCTATCCCCTTGATATACTTGACGTCGACCGTCGTCTGAATCGACTCGTGCTGGGATTCAGTCACCTATCCCCTTGATATACTTGCGGCGCACCGTCCGCACGAGACCTACACGCTGGGATTCAGTCACCTATCCCCTTGATATACTTGAGGCCGCCGCCGCCGTCGTCGGCGAATGGCTGGGATTCAGTCACCTATCCCCTTGATATACTTGGCTCGGAGAAGAGGTCCATCTGCTCGGTGCTGGGATTCAGTCACCTATCCCCTTGATATACTTGCAGCATGATCGCCCCCTGGCCCCGCAAGGCTGGGATTCAGTCACCTATCCCCTTGATATACTTGCGGGCCTCGATCCAGTCAGAGATCAGAAGCTGGGATTCAGTCACCTATCCCCTTGATATACTTGGCAGCGAGGCCCCACGGACCACCGAACGGCTGGGATTCAGTCACCTATCCCCTTGATATACTTGGCTGTGGTGTTGGGCGTGTGCGCGACGGGCTGGGATTCAGTCACCTATCCCCTTGATATACTTGTGAGCGCGTGACGCGCATGGTTTCCCTGGCTGGGATTCAGTCACCTATCCCCTTGATATACTTGAACCGCTTCGCCGCGTCCCGCTTCATCGGCTGGGATTCAGTCACCTATCCCCTTGATATACTTGGTCACCAGCACCAGATCGGCGGCGAGTCACTGGGATTCAGTCACCCATCCCCTTGATATACTTGAGGTGGATAGGTTTTACCCAAAATCGCAACGTTTTCTCATGAAAACACATCAGAAAATCATGAGCTGCTCGGGTGCCTGACCGTCATCCTTACGCTCCGCACGCACAAAATGCAGGCCACTGGCCCACTGCCGATCCGTGAGCCCCAGGACTTTCACTTTTCCCCCACTCGGCAAGTGACTCTTAATCGCCCGCAACGTCGCATGATCTTGCCCACCCAGAGGCCAATACTTCACATACACACTGAACTGGACCATTGAAAAACCCCAATCCAACAAATCATGCCTGAATCTCGTCGCCTCCCGGCGCTGCTTCTTCGTCTCCACCGGGAGGTCGAACATGACCAAACACCACATTGCATCATCCGCCATTTCAATCTCCCACGCTCACAACCGATGGCCCCTGCCACGACAGCACGTTCAGACGATCGATATCGCCCTCCACGTAGCGCCCGAACGACTGGGCCAAGGCCTCGGCAACGGCAGGAATACCATGTCCATCCAAATCGAAACGCTGCGACGCGGCAGCCACCAATAGCTGCTTCACCGGGCGATCCGAAGGAGATGCCGTGGGCGGGAGCTGCAGGGCAACCTCATCGATCGCCGGTCTAAACGGTTCGATCAGATCGTCGGCAAGAGCAAAGGCATTGCCTCGGCCTCGATGGAAGACTCCGAGTGCGGGCGCCAGCCCCGCCGCCAGAACAGCGCGCATCAGGTGCCCGCGCAACACTGAGTACCCATAATCCAAACAGGCATTCGCACCGATCAGTTGGCCGGCTGCCGGTTGACGCCCGACACCCTTTCCGAGGGCGCGTGACCAATACAGCCGAGCAGCCTGGGCCTCAACATTTCCAGGATCACCCGAACGAACCTGGTCCGCGAGCGCGAGGAGCTCACCACTGCCCCGAATCTTGAGGTTTTCCAGAACCGAGGCCTGCCCCTCGATCTTCGCTCGAACCAGACGCGCCCACGCATTCTTTTTCCGAGGCAGCGATACCTCCGCCTGAGCTCGGTGGCGGGCTGCCACTCGGCCATGATCGGACCACGAGTAGCAGCCGCCTTCCGGTATACCTCTCCAGTCACAAAACAGAACTGCGACATCGGCCTCACACAGGCGGTGAAGAACCGAGGCGCTCAACACCACCTGCAGACCGATGAGGACAACCGCCACATCCGCCACAGGAACGATCTGCACGCCACCACCAGCCAAATGCACTTCGATACCGCCGCAACATGACCGCAGCTCTCCATCAAATGCAGAGAGGTCTATAACCCGCCAGCTGCCGTCCATTGTCACTCAAAAACCTTGCTACATGGGAGTCTGTCATCTTTCGACTTCCAACGCTCTTCGCCCAGAACATTACGACGGATCACTGCAACACCACCCGCTTCAAGCAATGCACCAATGGTGACGCGCCAAGATTTGCTCCTACCTGCGATATCCTTCACAGCTTGTGGAGTTTCGTCATTGAATCCTTCCTCTGAAATACGCAGGGGACGCAGATTAACTTGCGTCGCGCTTTCAAAACCGACGATCCGCCACTCGACTACATCACCATAGCCTTCCTCTTTGAAGAATTCACCAATTTTACCTTCATCGTAGAACTTTGGATTTACCCTTAACTCATCACCAGCGACAAGCCAAGCGTACGGCTTTTTCGTGCTGTCGCGAAGGAATTTGCGAACCACTTTATCGGCCGTACGCATTGAGATTGAGCTTGCTGGAATTGAGAACGAGAAAAGATCCTTTCCATGCGCATGCCGCAAATCAACCTGATAGACACGCAGCATTGCATACTTTGCCGGCTCTTCAGCAATCTTGTAGATACGGACGTGATGGATCGTATTACTGATCGACACATAACCGCCCCGGACCGCGAGTGACGCTGACCATTTCCCGGCGGGAGTCGCTCCAAAGAAGCGGATTCGCTCCATAGGGCCGATCCTTCTGCCATGGATCGTGATTGTCCGTTTGGGGTCCGCAGGGAGCCCCGTCTGCGGATCGAACTGTTCATCCTTCACGAGGGCCGCCCATAGAGCAGGCGTCTCCGCCCGATCAATGAGATCCACAGGAAGCGGATCAGACAACAGACGAAACTCTCCATGTTCTTTGACTTTACGCATTCCATTCTTGTCAAGCTTCGGAACACGATCACCATTCCGGTCTAGATACGCATGCTCAAAAGATGTAACACTGTCCATGTGCGCTCTGCTCGATCCAAGGCGTAAACGCTGATTCATGGTGAACCGCACCATGCCACTCTCGAGCGAGTCATTAAACTTCTTCGCCGCAACTTGCATATGCTGAGACCAGTCATACATCAGAGCATTTTCCGACGGATGAGAATGCAGATACCGTCTCCACTCATCAGCCCCACTAGTAACAAGCTGCGCAAAACGCAGATTATCACGTAGTGCAAGTAATTGTGCGATGCGATCATCAAGTAGCGCAATGACGAGAGCATCCATTGCATGGTGTCGACGATCAAGACGCGTCTTACCATTGCCACCAGTGAAGCGTACACAGCCCTCAAATCCAGAAACGACCCGAGCTGCCGCAGTAATACGGCCTCGATACAGCCCAACTGAGGGAACTACTGCCCCTTCATTTGCAGAGGATGCTGATGCGAAGTATCCCCTGATGCGCTTGCCTAGCTCAACCGCCATCCATGCCACCGATTCCATCGATCGTGCATCAAACTCTTGATCCGGCTTCTTCGACTTCAGGCGTGCAACAACGACAGCTTGGAACTTCTTATGCTGCTTCGGACTCACCCCCGGGTCCTGTCCCCATGACCAAACACGTTCGATCACATCGTCGAACGAAACCTTATCTTTGCGACTTCCTGATTGAGCCCACTCAGAGAACAGCTGACTCCCTTTGCTCGCGTTACACTCACGACAGACTGCAACGAGATTATTTCGATCATTGGTTGATCCTAGGCCTGAACGTGGAACAATATGGTCCATCTCTGCGGTTTCAAATCGAATTCCCGCACCACAGTACAAGCACTTAGATTTTTGCCTCTGTAGCGCTAAAAGCCTGATCTTTGTTACCTGATTCAACTTTCCACCAGCACATGCCTGTCCACCTAATCGCTCTGCCAAGACCTCAATCTGACGCCGCCTCGCCTTATTCGCGCTTGTCAGTTTCTTGGCGCTTTCAGCGGACATCATCCCGCTACGCGTGTGCTCGATGTTCACTGCCTCGGGAACACCCCAGCGATCAACGGCCACCTTCAGCCATCGACTCACTTCCTTCATGACGCGGTCAACAGCGGGATTGCCAACAGGAGCGCCGATAGGGTCCGGTTTGGGGACCCAGGAGCTGCTCACCCCGAACTCACGCTTTCTTGCTTCGTGCAGGTCACATCCATCAGCAAGCATGCGATCCGTTAGTCTCTGCAGGCTGTCCAGGGAATACGCAGCGCGGCCAGATGGCAATGCAAGTTCCTCTAGCTTTGCCAGGTCATCATCTGTGAGAGAAGCCAGGAAACCATCAACCTCATCGTTTTCAAACTCCTCTCCCTCAGCGAGGGTCGAGTTAGCCATAAACTTTACGAGGTCCGCACGATCCTCGTCATTCGCAGACTTCCACCAGCGCTTCAATTTCGTCAACTTGCTCGACATGACAATGACACTGACAGCATCAGTCGGCGGACGGCGCAGAGCGGGCTCTCCTTCGAATACCGGTTTCGCGGTGCCCGTCAAACAATCCCGTTCAATGCCGAGCTGCTCTGCAATATCAAACCATTCAACATCCTCGACCTTGAGGGCGCTATCCAAAACATATCGCGTTACTCGTCGCAGCTCATTGGCATTCAACTTCCGCTCCTGGCCACCAGAACGAACCCTCAGATTCGCTAGTGCCGCAACGATTCTGAACTTCTGAAACGCCGGATGTGCAATTTCGGCCCGCCATTTCGATTCCTGCCCCGGTAACTGATCGTGGCCAACCCGCATGTTTCGTCGCGCCCCATTCCTGGGGTGAGTCACTCGGAAAACTATCTCTGTCAGCTCCTTGATTTGAGCACGATCAATGTGTTGGAGCTCAAGAATTCGACTGAGCTCGTGGTAGGTATCGCTCTGGTACTGTCGACCTCGGAATAGACCTTGCGTGCCACGCAGTGCCTGAAGGGCATAGCGTTCATCTGCGACGTAGGCAGAGGCCAGCTGCCCCTGCGTAGCCTCGGCGACAATCTTCGTCCCCAGAGCCTCACAGACCCTTTCGTTCACCTTAATGAGCGCTTTGCTCGGGTAAGTAGCCCGAGTCAACGATGCAACCGATGTATAAGAATTCCGCCAACCACGATGCCTCGCGATATGCCTGACAGCGATCGCTAGCATTTCCGCACGCTCCGCAGGGTCTGACACGTAGGAGTCGAGCAGCTCCGCACGCACGTGCCACGGTTCGTGCGGATCGTCGAACTCTTCAAGATTAGGAAGCTGCCAACCCAATTGCTGCGACAAGTATGAATCTAGATCCGCTAGACGCTTCTCATTCGAGCGCCTACGCCTTCTGGTTCGCCGAGCGATGCCCGACACTTTCTTTCGGCTAAGGTCTTTCCCGTCACCAGGCTCAACACCACCATCGTGCAGATGTACGGTCGAATTGAGGAGCTTGATGGGAGTTCCACGTTCGTCGACTTCGATCGCGCAGAAACCAATGGACTTGAGGCCAACGTCGATCCCGATGCGGTAGCGACGATGCTGCACATTTGCCGAATAATCACTCATGCACACATAGTGGCACAACGCACACACATTTGTGTCTGTTTCGAAAGATACCGAGCCTCTCACGGAGAGACCCGGTCTACTGCAAAGCAGTGAGCATTCAGAACCGCTAACATGTCGGCCCTTGTTAAGATTCAGTCGCTTCATAGCATACATCTCCAATTCCAGAGATGCAAGCCACATCCGCAAGGACTTTTCGGCAGGGCCACCCCACCCACTTCCGCGCGCCACTGCGACACAAGGGGCGCGATCCTGAAACAATGGGGGCATGTCGAATGACCCGCGTGAAAACCTGCATGGCTCGGACAGCCAGGAGCTGGCCGACGTGACGGCCGACGCCGCGCGCGCCGGCGCCGAGCGAGCCGCCTCGACCCCCGCCCACACCTCCGACGAGGCACCCGCCCCGCGCAGCGCCCTCTCGTCGTTCGAGGAGATCCTCAGCGGCACCACCCACGAGGCCGACGCCCCCATCGCCGACACCCCCGCAGAAACGCTCGCCGACGACGGCGCACAGGACCTGCAGGAGACCCTCGTGTCCTCCACCCCCCTCGTCACAACCGACGAGGCCGAGGCCACCCCCGCCGCGCTCACGACCGACGCGGCGGCAGCAGCGGAGAACACATCGGAGACCGCCAGCGACATCGCGCCCGAGACCGCAACCCCGCAGGCCGCGCCGCAGCAGCCTGCCCAGAAGCTCACGCCCGCCAACAGCGCCAACACCACAGGCAACAGCGCGGCAACGAACGCCAACAACGCCCTCGCCGCCCCCGTGCACCTGCCGCCCGCCGAGCCGCGCCCCTGGTACCGCTCGCGCCGTTCCTTCTCCGCGAAGGGCCGCGGTGGCCGCGTCCAGGTCGCCGGCCTGGGCATCACCTACACGGACCACGTGACCGGCGCGGTCCTCCTCGCCGACATCGACCTGGGCTTCCGCGCCCGCTCGCTGAGCGCGATCCTGGACCCAACGGGCCGTCGCGCCCGCGCCCTTTTCCTGATCCTCGCGGGCCTCGAGGAGCCGCAGGCCGGCCGCATCGTCGCCGCGCCCTCTCGCTCGCTGGCCGCGCGCCTCGCGGGCCGCATCGGCTCGGTCGCGCTGATCCGGGCAGACTCCCCGCTCGACGAGTCCCTGACGATCCGCCAGAACATCCTCGCTCCCCTGTCCGCGACGGGCTCCGTCGCCGACTGGGACAACCTCGTGGGCGCCCTGCAGATCACGGGCCTCGCCCAGCGCGTCGAGGTCCACCCCTCCGAGCTCTCCGAGTGGGAGCGCTTCAAGGCCCTCATCGCCCGCGCGATCGTGTCCGGCGCCGAGGTCTTCCTCATCGAAGACCCGGTCTCCCTGCCCGCCGCCGCGCGCGACGAACTCGGCCCCCTCCTGCGTTCCCTCGCGGACGCGGGCTGCGCGGTCGTCATCGCGACCCCGAACGCCGAGGTCGCGGCCGCCTCCGACCGCGCGATCCTCCTGACGAACGGCCGGGTCGCGCTCGACGCACCCAACCCCTCGGCCGCGATCATCGCCGCCTCCCTGGAGGCCAACCCCGAGGACCCGAAGGCCCTCCTCGGCCCGATCCCCTCGGCGCTGCCCGCCTCCTTCGACGAGGTCATCTCCCCCACCGGCTCCGCCTCGGCCCCCGCGTGGCACCCGCTCGGCACCGCCGACGAGGCCGGGGCGCAGACCTCGGACACTCAGCAGGCCCCCGAACCCGAGGAAGCAGCCGAGGCCGCCCTCGACGCGGCGACCACCCGCGTGGAGGCCACCCCCGCCCAAGCAACCCAGGCGACCGAGGTCCCCCAGGCCTCGCCCGAGCCCCGCACCGAGACCGCGATGCGCGGCATCCCCGTCGTCGAAGCCGAGGACCCGGCCCTAGCCGAGCCCGAGGTCTCCGACCTGGTAGTGCGCGCCCGCAAGATCCTCTCCGACCTGCCCGGCTCGATCGCCCCGCAGGAGTAACGTAACGGTCACTGCGAGCCGCCATTCTTCGTGAGACACTAGGCGTATCAGGCGAGGCATCGCCTCGTTCACCCGTACGCGCAGGAGCATCCATGACTCAGCCCACCCCCCAGCCCGGGCAGTACCCGCCCGCTGCCCCCGCACCCGCCGCCGGCGAGGCGCGTCCCAGCATCGGCGCCCTCTTCGCGTCGGTCACCAGCCAGATCTCCAGCATCATCCGCGGCGAGATCGAGCTCAACAAGGCGAAGCTGCGCGCCTTCGCGTCCAAGAGCGGTAAGGGCATCGGCCTCCTCGTGGCCGCCGCGGTCTTCGCCCTCTACCTGCTGGGGTGGGTCTTCCACACGATCGAGGTCGCCCTCGAGCTCGTCGTCCCCGCGTGGGCAGCGTCGCTGATCGTCGTCGGCATCCTCCTCCTGATCGTGCTGATCCTCGCGCTCGTGGGCGCCAGCTCCCTGAAGAGCGCGCAGGCCCACCGCCCCGACCCGGCCGCGTCGGTCGCCGCCACCAAGGAAGCCATCGAGAAGGGACTGGGCAAGTGAGCACCAACCTCGATACGCGTAACGTGACCATCGGCGAGGCCGCCCCCGCCGAGCCGCGCACGGAAGCCCAGATCACCACCGACCTCGAGCGTCAGCGCGCCGAGCTGGCCGCCACGATCGACCAGCTGTACGCGCGCGTGCAGCCCGCTGCCCTCGCCCAGGAGGCGAAGGAAGAGGCCAGCGCCCGTTTCGCATCCTTCAAGGAGTCCGCGTCGCTGACCCTGCAGGACGCCGCCGGCGGTAACGCCGAGGCCCTCAAGAAGGTCGGCGTCGTCGCCCTGTCCGTGGTCGGCGCCATCGGCGTGATCGTCCTGCTGGCGACCCGCTCGTCGCGTCGTTCCCGCCGCGAGGCTCGCCGCGCCGCCCGCGAGGCCGCCGCGCACACGCTTCAGGCCCTCAAGTCCAACGTCACCGAGGCTCTGTAAGCATCAACTGACGCAAACCGGCGTAACTCCGGCCACACTGGCCGCGGGTTGCGCCGGTTCTGTTTCCCCAGTTTCGTGGGAATACGCGCCCAGCGCGCCGCTCCGCTGAGCGCGCAAAACCCAATCCAAGGTGAGGTCAAGGCCAGTCATTAGCTATGATGGTCCCACGAAACATTTTGAACACCCAGGGAACCGCTTCACGCGGACCCGAACGACGCGGAGGGGGTCGACGCCATGGGGCGCGGCCGTCAAAAGGCTAAGCAGATGAAAGTCGCTCGGAAGCTGAAGTATTTCAGCCCCGACACCGACCTAAACGCACTTCAGCGCGAGCTGGCGGATGAGGACTCGTACCTGGCACACGTGCCGGCGGACGAGCCCGAAGAGGACGATGCGATCGACGACGACCTCTACTCGAAATACGCCGACTTCGCCGAGATGCCCGCGGAAGAAGACGACATCGATCCGGAGCAGCTCGATGAGTCCTTCTGGACGGGTGGATCCTCCACTAAGTAACGGCTCAGCCACACGGCGGACCGAGAACCGGTCCGCCGCTTTGGCGTGCCCACACCACTATTTCTGACGGGCGCAGACACGCCCGCCCGCACGCGCACAAAAGCACGCGCACGCTACGAGGGGTCGAGGCCCGCAGGCCTCGACCCCTTTCACGCACTCAGCGCAGGCGCGCGGCTCAACGCCGCGCAGCGCAGCACAGCTCAGCCCACGCGGTACTCGCCGTGCAGCAGCACGGCGCCCGCCTGGACGCCCTTCGTGCCGGAGATGAGGCGCACGCCGGAGGAATCAGCGCCGAGGTCGGCGACCGACCCGAAGCCGGCCACGGTTCCGTCGGCGGCGGCCGACGTGACGGAGCCCAGGACCCACGCGGCCACCCCGGCCTCGTTGATCGCGGACAGGACCTCGGAGGCCACAGAGGCCGAGACGACGGCGACCATGCCGACGCCCAGGTTCAGGGAGTCCTCCATGCCGACCCAGGTGACGTCGCCGCCGCGGCGCACCCAGTCGAACACGGCGGGCACGGTCCACGTGGAGCGGTCGACCGTCGCCACCGCGCCGACAGGCAGGACGCGCGACAGGTTCGCGGCCAGGCCGCCGCCGGTCACGTGCGAGTAGGCGTGGATGCCGCCGACGCCGAAGCGCTCGACCAGGTCCAGGCACAGGCGCGTGTACAGGCGGGTGGGCTCGAGGAGCTCCTCGCCGAGGGTGCGGCCGAACTCGGCCACGTGGGACTCCAGCGAGGCGCCGACGCGGGAAACGACGGAGCGCACCAGCGAGTAGCCGTTGGAGTGCAGGCCGGAGGAGGCCATGGCGATAACGACATCGCCGTCGGCCACGCGCTCGGGGCCCAGCAGCTTGGAGGCGTCCACGACGCCGGTCGCGGCGCCCGCGATGTCGTAGTCGTCGGGTTCCATGACGCCCGGGTGCTCGGCGGTCTCGCCGCCGATGAGGGGCGTGCCCGTGGCCTCGCAGGCGCGCGCGATGCCGGTGACGATGGAGGCGATGCGCTCGGGGACAACGTGCCCGCAGGCGATGTAGTCGGTCATGAGGACAGGGCGCGCGCCGATCACGACGATGTCGTCGACGACCATGCCGACCAGGTCCTGGCCGATCGTGTCGTGCACGTCCATGGCCTGCGCGATCGCGATCTTCGTGCCCACGCCGTCCGTGGAGGTCGCGAGCAGCGGCTTCTCCATGCCCAGCAGCGCCGACGCGTCGACCATGCCGGCGAATCCGCCGGTCGCGCCCAGGACGGTGGAGTCGTGGGTGGCGGCGACCGCGCTCTTCATCAGCTCGACGGCGCGGTCGCCCGCAGCGGTGTCGACGCCGGCTGTCGCGTAGTCCAGGGGGGTATCGGTCATGGGTGGTGCCTTTCGCGGATGGCGCTCGACGAGGCCGTGTCTGGGTGGACGGGGTGAGAACAGCGCCCGCGGCGCCGGGTGGCGTCGCGGGCGTGGAGGTTAGCAGGGGGTGGCGTCGGGAGTTCCGGGCACGGGCGTCCCGGCGGGAATCGTCTCCGGGTATTCGCCGGTGAAGCAGCCGATGCACAGGGACGTGCCCTGTCCGGTGGCACCAACCATGCCGTCGATCGACAGGTAGGCCAGCGAGTCGGCGCCGATGGATTCGCGCACCTGTTCGACGCTCATCGACGAGGCGATGAGCTCGGCGCGCGTCGGGAAATCGATACCGAAGAAGCACGGCCACAGCACCGGCGGGGACGAAATGCGGATGTGCACCTCGGCGGCCCCGGCCTCGCGCAGCATCTTGACGAGCGCGCGCTGCGTGTTACCGCGAACGATCGAGTCGTCGATGACGACCAGGCGCTTACCTTCGATAACCTCGCGCAGCGGGTTGAGCTTGAGGCGGATGCCCAGCTGGCGCAGGGACTGCGTGGGCTGGATGAACGTGCGGCCCACGTACGCGTTCTTCACGAGGCCCTGGGCGAAGGGAATCCCGGACTCCTGCGCGTAGCCGATCGCGGCCGGCGTACCCGAGTCGGGCGTGGGGATCACGAGATCCGCCTCGATGGGGTTTTCGCGCGCGAGGGCGGCACCCATCTCGTGGCGCGCGGCGACGATCCGGCGCCCGCCGATCGTCGTATCGGGGCGGGCCAGGTACACGTACTCGAAGACGCAGGTGTTGGAGCGGCGCACGGCGAAGCGGCGCGAGTGCACGCCCGACGCGTCGATCGAGATAAGCTCGCCGGGCTCAACCTCGCGCACGAAGGTCGCGCCACACAGGTCCAGGGCGGCGGTCTCGGAGGCCACGACCCAGCCAGAGGCCAGGCGGCCCAGCACGAGCGGGCGGTAGCCGTGCGGGTCGCGCGCGGCGTACAGCGTGTTCTCGTCCATAAAGACCAGGGAGAACGCGCCCTTGATGCGTGGCAGGACCTTCAGGGCGGCACCGACGAGGGGCGCGGGCTCTAGGTCGTCAGCAACCGACGAGGCCGGGGCGGCCTCGTCCCCGTCGGTCTCGGAAGGCGTCACGGACGGCGACGCGATGAAGGGGGTCGGCCCGGGGATGCGGTCGGCCATGCCCAGCAGCGCGGTCACGAGGGAGGTGTCGGTGGAGGCGCCGCGTTCGAAGTCCTCGCCGTCGTCGGCGATCTCGGAGGCCAGCTCGCGCAGCTCGACCGTGTTGGTGAGGTTGCCGTTGTGGGCCAGGGCGAGCGTGCCCGTGGGGGTGGGGCCCAGGGTCGGCTGGGCGTTGCGCCACACGTCCGCGCCGGTCGTCGCGTAACGGACGTGGCCCAGGGCGATGTGGCCGCGCAGGCCCTGGAGGGACTGCTCGGAGAACACCTGAGAGACGAGGCCCTGATCCTTGTACACGAGGATCTGCTTGCCATTCGACGTCGCAATACCGGCGCTCTGTTGGCCGCGGTGTTGCAAGGCGTAGAGGGAGAAGTAGGTCAGGCGGGAAACGTCCTCGCCCGGGGCCCATACTCCGAAGACCCCGCAGTGATCATGCGGGTGATCGTCTCCGAAGAGTTCCTGGGCGGACAGTGTCATGTCTGGCTGCGAGACGGGAAGCACGCTCTCACTCTCCCATACTTTTCCCCTCCTCGTGGCATATATCCACGTTGTGGCGAGCACACGCAGGCCCAGCAAACACGACGCGCAGCGCGTAATTGCGCACGCTTTGCGGGGCAGAATCGGTCTCTCCAGTGTCGAGATGACACAATGGAGTGCAGCAATCTTGAGGAGGAAACGTGGCCAATCCGACGCTGAGCGCCATCATGTGGGGACTCGCCCTGCTGGTGAGCGCTGTGGCCGTCCTGTCGTTCGCGCGAGGCCTGACGCACATGTGGCGCACGGTCTCGGCGGGCACGCCCGATCCGGGACGCCTGACCCCCGTGGGCAAGCGCCTCTGGGGCGTCGTCTCCGCAGCCCTCACGCACCGCGAGTTCAAGGGGCGGCCCTGGATCAAGGCCGCCCACTGGCTCGTCATGGTCTCCTTCCCGATCCTCTTCCTCGCCCTGGTCACGGGCTACGCCCAGCTGCGCGTCCAGACCTTCACGCTGCCCCTCCTCGGCCACTTCACGCCGTGGGAGTGGCTCACCGAGGTCTTCGCCTGGGGCGGTCTGGCCGGCATCATCGCCCTGATGGTCGTGCGCCAGCGCGCCGGGCGCGGCACGGCCGCCGAGGCGGCCCTCTCGAACGACGACCCCGACGCCGCTGCTGCCGCGGCCGACCCCGAAGGAACCCCGCCCTCGTCCCTGGCCAAGCCCCACCCGCGCGATTCCTCCCCGCGCGGCCTGGCCTCCCGATTCCTCGGCTCGACCCGCTGGCAGGCGCTCTTCGTCGAGTGGGTCATCCTCATCGTGTGCGCGTGCGTCGTGGCCCTGCGCGGCCTCGAATACGCGCTCTTCAGCGTGACCCCGGGCCTCGAGGCCCACGCGAGCGCCCTGCACTTCCCGCTCACCGGCTGGCTCGGCGCGCTCTTCGCAGCCGCGGCCTCCTCCTCGGCCGCCTCGCTGGCTAACGCGATCGTGCTGGTCAGCGCGCTCAAGGTCATCACCTCCATGACCTGGCTGACGGTCGTCGGCATCCAGACGGGCATGGGCGTCGCCTGGCACCGCTTCGTCGCGATCCTCAATCTGTACACGCGTCGCAACGCGGACGGCACGAAGTCCCTGGGACCGGCCGACCACATGCTCATTGACGGCAAGCCCGTGACCAGCGAGGACGACTTTGACGACCTGCCCGAGGACACGGTCCTCGGCGTGGGCACGATCGACGACTTCTCGTGGAAGGCCCGCCTGGACCTGTACTCGTGCACCGAGTGCGGCCGCTGCCAGGAGCTGTGCCCCGCGTGGAACACCCAGAAGCCCCTCTCCCCCAAGCTGCTCATCATGGGCCTGCGCGACCACATGGAGTCCGCCTCCAACGTGCAGATCGTCGAGCAGGAGGAGGGCCACCAGAAGCTCGAGGACGGAGAGGTCCTCCTCGACAAGGGCGTGCCGGCCTCGCCGCACTCCTTCGACCTGGTGTCCGCGCTGTCCCTGTCGGGCGCGACCGGCCCCGAGGGCGTCTCCGCGGTGACTGCTCCCCTGGTCCCCGAGGTCGTCTCCGAAGAGGTCCTGTGGGACTGCACGAACTGCGGCGCCTGCGTCGAGCAGTGCCCCGTCGACATCGAGCACATCGACCACATCCTCGACCTGCGCCGCCACCAGGTCCTCATGGAGGGCGCGTTCCCCCGCGAGCTGGGCCGCGCGTTCCGCGGCATGGAATCCAAGGCGAACCCCTACAACCAGCCCGCCCGCAAGCGCATGGAGTGGGCGAAGAAGCTGGACTTCGACATCCCCGTCGTCGGCGAGGACATCGAGGACGCCTCCGAGGTCGACTACCTGTTCTGGGTGGGCTGCGCGGGCGCCTACGACGACACGGCGAAGAAGACCAGCGCCGCCGTCGCCGAGCTGCTGCACACGGCGGGCGTGTCCTTCGCGGTCCTCGGCTCGGGCGAGTCCTGCACGGGCGACCCGGCCCGCCGCGCCGGCAACGAGGCGCTCTTCCAGATGCTGGCCGCCCAGGCCATCGACACGCTCAAGGAAGCCAAGCCCCAGAAGATCGTCGTCTCCTGTGCGCACTGCTTCAACACGATCGCCGGCGAGTACCCGGAGCTGGGCGGCTCATTCGACGTCGTCCACCACACGCAGCTCCTCAACCGCCTGGTGCGCGACGGCCTCCTCACGCCGGTGGCCCCCACTTCCGCTGCATCTACGGGTGCGGATTCCACGGACGAGGCCGGGGCACAGTCCGCGGGCAGTGCTCCCTCGGTCGGCGCACCCCTGAAGGTCACCTACCACGACGCGTGCTTCCTGGGCCGCCACAACCGCGTCTACGAGCCGCCGCGCGAGCTCGTGGGCTCCCTGCCAAACGTGGAGCTCGTCGAGATGCCGCGCAACCGCGACCGCGCGATGTGCTGTGGAGCGGGCGGCGCGCACGCCTGGTTCGAGGAGACGCGCGGGACCCGCATCGCGGACGCCCGCATCGTCGAGGCCGCCTCCACAGGCGCGGACGTCGTCGCGACGGCCTGCCCCTTCTGCTCCCAGATGCTCGGCTCGGCCTCGGGTACGTCCGCCGGCTTCGTCTCCTCCGACGCCAACCAGGGCGGCACGAACGCCGAGGGGGCCACTGCCTCGTCGGGCGGGAAGCTCCCGGAGGTGCGCGACGTGGCCGTCATGCTGCTCGAGTCCGTCAAGCGCGGCCAGTAACGCACGCGCACGGCGCGCACGCCACAGTGCGCACCGCACGCAAGCCCCACAAACAAAAGGGTGGCCCCGCAGGAACACCTGCGGGGCCACCCTTTAACGAAAGAAAATCAGTCCTCGACGCCGACGATGACGTTGGAGGCCTTGATAACGGCGACGGCCTTGGAGCCGACGGTCAGGCCGAGCTCCTCGATGGCGGAGTTCGTGATCGACGAAGAGATGACCAGGCCGGGAGCAACCTCGATCTTGACGATTCCGTTCACGGCGCCCTGAGAGACCTCAACGACGGTGCCGGGGAGCTGGTTGCGTGCAGAGAGCTTCATGGTGTGCCCTTTCGTTCATTCGGGTATGTAGACACAGACACACTACCGGGCGATGCACGCGGCGTCTACAGCTGACCTATTCCCCGTCCTCCGGGGAGATTTCCTCGAGACCGACGAGGAAGCCGTCCTCGTCGATGACGTTGCCGCCCACGAGCGTTGCGATCATTCCGGCGGCCTTCTCCACGTCCTGGGTCGAGCGCAGGCGCTCGAGGCGAGCGGTGCGGCTCATCGTGCCAACACCGGGCGTCGGCGCGGAGGTGGGCAGCCAGCGGACCTGATATTCGATGATGGCTCCGGCCGTCCACGGCTCCCAGCGCAGGACGCGCGGCGGCGTGGGCACGGCGTGGACCTCGATCATCATGTCCGAGCGGTGGCCGATCGGGCTCATGAGGGCGTAGCCGTCGACGACCTGCGGCTTGTCACGCTGTGCCTCGTGCTCCTCGCGGGCCTTGGCGATCTTGGAGGCGATGTCCTTGCGAACCGGGCCCAGCTCGGCCTTCAGCTTCTCGATCTGGGCGATCTGCGCGGGGGTCAGCGGGACGGGCTTGGGAGCCTCAGGCGTGATGTCGCGCGCGTCCTTCATCTGCTCGAAACCGGCGCGCTCACGCATCGCGGAGAGCAGGTCCTCGGGGTTGATCCAGCGCGGCGAGTACACCGTCAGGTTCACGGCCGAGTCGGCGTCGGGGACCATGACGTAGCCGCTGCCCGCGATGCGCAGTCCGCCCGCGAGGCGGCGGGCCATGCGGCGCAGCGCCTCGAGCACGCGGTACTCCAGGCCCGTGGGCAGGCCGTCGGGGAACGCCTTGTCCCACTCGCCCATGACGCCGTTGTTTTGCTGGCGGGCGGGCGCCTGCGGGCAACGCAGGACCCACGCGTTGGACAGCGAGGCCGGGGTGCCCAGCGCCGCGCGCGTCGGCTGGTCGAGGGTCCACGGGCCCTCCAGCTCGGCGTCGGAGGAGAGGCGCAGGCGTCCCGGGGCGATCCATCCGGCCTCGTCCCACATGGAGATCGCAAGGGCCTCGAGCTCGGCGGGATCAACCGCGTCGGAGACGAGGAACAGATGATGCTCGCGCGCAACGTCCAGGTCGATGACGCCGGCGGGCTCGCTCACCTCAATGGCGGCGGCGATCGGGATAGTGGCCTCAGCGCTCGTGACTTCACCGTCGGCCGCGATCTGGAAGGCAGCATCCGTCGAAGTCATCGTCGTCAGGCCGACGTTCGTCTGGGTGAGCGGGTTATCCGTCGCGCTCATCGGCGTCGGATCCGCGAACGAATGGTGGGCCGAGGCCATGCGTTCCTTGAGGGAACGCCTCACCGGCGCGGCCTGGGGAGCCTCGTCCCTGTTGGTGACCTGCTCGCGCGGCGTCATACCGGGCAGTGCAACACCCTGAATGACGCCCGTGCGCGTCTGACTGGGAGCCACCGGGGGGATGCCGACCTCGGCCTCGTGACCGGCGCTTCGCTGCGGCGCGACCTGCACCTGAGGAACACCCATGACGGGCGTCGGCTCGGGCGGCTCCGGCGGGGGCGGTGCCTGCAGGTCAGCCGGCTCTGGAGCGGGCGGCTCCGGCAGGTCGGCGGGATCCGGCGCTGGCGGATAGCTCGCCTCGCGGGCCGCGCGCTCGGCGCGCATGCGTTCAAGCCGGGAGGGCGGAGGAGGAAGAGCCGACATCGGGTATCACCGTTCGATGCGGGTGCGCGTAAAGCGCTCGTGGGTGCGCGAGGGCGTCGGCCCGCGCTGGCCCTGGTAATGAGAGCCGAGGCCACTGGAACCGTAGGGGTGCTCGGCCGGGGAGGACAGGTCGAAGAAGCACAGCTGCCCGATCTTCATGCCGGGGTAGAGCAGAATCGGCATCGTCGCCGTGTTCGACAGCTCCAGAGTCACGTGGCCCGAGAAGCCAGGGTCAATGAAGCCCGCCGTCGAGTGAGTGAGCAGGCCGAGGCGGCCCAGGGAGGACTTGCCCTCAAGGCGCGCGGCGATGTCGTTACCGAGGGTCACCAGCTCGTAGGTAGCGCCCAGGACGAACTCGCCGGGGTGCAGCACGAAAGGCTGATCGGGGCCCACGTCTACCTGGTGGGTGAGGTCCGACTGGTCCGCCGCCGGGTCGATCACCGGGTAGCGGTGGTTATCGAAGAGTCGGAACAGGCGATCCAGGCGCACGTCGATGCTGGCCGGCTGGACCAGGTCCCGGTCGAGCGGGTCGAGCTGGATACGTCCAGAGTCCAGAGAGGCCTTGATGTCGCGGTCACTGAGCAGCATGACTCGATTGTCGCATACTCAGCGCCGCGACAACAGCCTCAGGGGGTCACTGCAGGGGCTGGCCCTGAGCGTCGTAGGCGTAGGAGCCGGAACGCATGAGGAGCATGATGAACTCGATGAACGCCCAGATGCCGGAGATGGGCGCGCCGATGAGAGTGATCGTCAGAACCACCTGAATAATGCCCTTCGTGGTGTAGCCCAGGTAGAAGTTGTGACCGCCGAAGCCACCCAGGAAGAAAGCCAGGAGCACGGCGACAATCCACTGCTTGGGGGCGGTACCGAAGACGGGCTGACCGTAGGCCTGCTGGCCGTAGCCGGGCTGGCCGTAGGCCTGCTGGCCGTAAGCCTGCTGGCCGGCCGCGTAGGCCGCCTGCTCGTAGCCGGGCTGACCGTAAGCACCCTGAGCGTTCGCGTCGGGGCCGGGGACGCCGTAGCTCGGCTGCTCGGCCTGGGCGTAGGAGTCGGCCGCGGGAGCGTCGTACGCAGTGCCGTAGGTCGTCGCACCGGGGGTCGCCGTGGCCTCGTCGTAAGCGGGGGCAGAGGTCTGGGGGAAGGCGGGTGCCTCGGGGGCGGGGACCTGGGCGGCATCCTCGGGCTGGTAGGGGGTGGCCTGCGGATCAGGCGTCGTCATGGGAAAGCCTTTCGATAGACGTGGGGGCCGAAATGGCCTGACTGGTACAGGGTAGCGTGCGGTCGGCATTCAGTGGTAACCGGTCCACCCCGACCCATCCCTGATTAATCCCGGAGCGACCCGAGCGGGTATAGAAGAAGTGCGGGGCCCGGCATGTTGCCGGGCCCCGCGCGTGACGTTGTTAGCGCGCGCGTAATGCGCGCACAGGCACAACTCAGACGGTGGGAACGCCGTTGGCGTCCTTCTCGTAGATCCACTTGCCCAGGAAGGTCATGATGGCCACGACGAGCAGAACGACGGCCCACGCGTAGTAGAGCAGGCTGAAGATGGTCGAGATGAAGCCAAGATCCAGGACGGTCGGCACCACGAGCACGAGGGAGATGACGATCTTGTAGATGGCGTACTGGGTGTAGCCGAGGTAGAAGTCACCAATGCCGAAGCCGCCGAGGAAAAGGTTGAGAAGGCCAGCGATGACGCGGGACTTACCCTGGACGGGGGCGTTGTAGCCGGGCTGCTGAGGAGCGGACATGTTGTCTCCTATGTATTGATGGGACCCCACATGGGGTGTTTTGAAAACACGGTCAGACTAGCGGACCGTTTTAAATTTGACAACAATCGCCCATTTTTATGTAGCAGATCACAGGTTAATTCCTTTCGTTCGTCACGATGAAGTTTTGTTCCATAGACTGACTGAGTGTTCATAAATCCAACGGCGGAGGCCACACGAGCACTCCACTGCGACCTGCCCCATTGGTTCGCGACGCACAAGCGCGACCTACCAATGCGCGCAGCCGACGTCTCTGACTGGGGGACCCTCGTCTTTGAGATCATGAGCCAGCAGACGCCCATCGCACGCGTCCAGCCGATCTGGCTCGAATGGATGGAACGCTGGCCCACCCCGGAGGACGTGGCGGCCGCGTCCTCCGCCGACATCATTGTTGCCTGGGCAAACCTTGGATACCCCTCCCGCGCCCTGCGCCTCAAGGCCTGCGCGGCCGCGATCGTCGAGAAGCACGGCGGAGAGGTCCCCCTCTCCCTCAAAGAGCTGACGCTCCTGCCGGGCGTCGGCACCTACACCGCGTCCGCGCTGCTCGCGTTCCGCCACGGAATCCGCGTGCCGGTCCTGGACACGAACGTCCGTCGCGTGCTGGTCAGATTTCTGGACGGCCGTGAGTTTCCTCCCCACACCACTCCCTCGAAAGCGGAAACAATGCGGGCCGATGCAATTTTGCCCGAAGACGGGCACCACGCGGCCGAGGTGAGTTTGTCTCTCATGGAATTCGGGGCTCTGGTCTGCACGCAGCTCAGCCCCTCCTGCGACGAGTGCACGATCCACGCAAACTGCGCGTGGGCCACCGCCGGATTCCCCAAGGACGAGAAGCGACCCACGCCCCAGCCCTACGCGGGCACCGACCGCCAGGCGCGCGGACGCATCATGAAGGCCCTGCGCACCGCTCACTTCGAGGGCACGGACGGCCTCACTAAGCGCAAAGTCCTCGACGCCGCCCGCATTGACGGGGGCGACCGCTACCAGCCCACCCGCGTCTACCGGGCACTCCTGAAGGACGGCATGATCATCTACGACCAGGACACGAATCGAGTCACCCTCCCTCGATGACTCCATAGGCAGGAACGAGGCAGGGGCCCCTTCACCCGAGGACCGCGGTCCCGGGAGGGAGCCACGGCCTCGTCTGTGCATCAGTAGCGGATCGCGTCAATCGGTTTGATGCGCACCGCCGCGAGCGCTGGGATGATGCCGCACAGGGCACCGATGCTCGTGGAGATGGCGACGCCCGCGATGGCAGCACCGGCGGGGAATGCCGGGGTGTCGCTGAGCGTGACGCCCAGGGCCTCGAGGGGCAGGAATCGCACGACAACGACCGCGATGCCCACGCCGATGACGCCCGCGACGAATGTCGCGACGACCGACTCCATGAAGACGGCGAAGAAGACGCGCGCCGCGGAGGCGCCGACGGCGCGGCGGATACCGATCTCGCGCACGCGCTGGCGCACTGTCACGATGGCGACGTTGAGCAGGCCGAGGGCACCTAGGAACACGATGATGCCGCCGATGACCATGATGACGTTGGAGATGGTGCCCAGCTGCTCCTCGCCGATGTCCTCATGCTCGCCGCCGGAGACGGAGACCTTCCACCCCTCGCCGAGGATCGAGGCCAGGGCGCGCGGCAGGGTCTCGCGGGCCTGGTCGGCGTTCTCGGTGCCCACCCAGGCGATCATGGCCGGGGAGGTCATCTGCGGGAAGGAGACGCGCGCCGCGTCGTAATGCGCGAACACTGTGGGCATGTCGAAGGAGCTCTTCGACTTGGTGACGCCGACGACGCGCATCGCGACGCCGTCGCTCGTGTGCAGGACGATCGGCACCTGATCGATAGGGGCGCGCCCCAGCTGCTCCCAGAGAGTCTGCGAAATGACGACAGGAATCAGGCGCTGGTCGGCGTCGCTGCTCTCGACCCAGCGTCCCGCGAGCATGCGGGTGCGGTAGATGACCGCATAGGAGGGGTCCACGCCCTGGAACGCGACGCCGTCAACCATGTCGCCGATCTTCGTCAGGGGGTATCCGCGGAATTGCCCACTGGCCCTGGCCTGGCGGGTTTCGACGATCTCACCACCCCCGCTGGAAAAGCGCGACCAGTAGTGAATGTCCGTGCGTTCGGCCAGGGTGCCCATGGCCTCGCCGATGGTGTCCTTTTCGTCGGGTCGCTTCGCCGTCTGCGCGCCGGTGGCCGCGGCGGGATCGGACGCGTCCTGATATGGACCGCCAGCCGCCGGTCCTTCCGGGGCGTTCGAGGAGCTTTCGGGGGTCAGGCGCAGGGTGACCGAGCGCCCCTCGTAGAGTTCCGCCAACTCGCGCGAGGACTGCAGGAGCAGGTCGCCGAGCGCGATGACGATCGTCATGGCGGCGACGGCCGCGACCACACCCACGAGGGAGAGGACGACGCGCGCCTTCTGGACCTTGACCTCGCCCCAGGCCTCGATGAGCGCACCCAGGATCTGACTAACGGCGTTCACTGCTCACCCTCCTGCGACATCTCGGGGGACGAGGCCTGCTCGGCTTCCGGGTCACCCTCGGCGGGCGGACGCGGAGGTTCGGCCACAGCGGATTCTGAGCCCACCTGCTCAGCCCCGGCCTCGTCGCTGCCATGCCCGGCTTCCGCGCGGTGCGTGAGAGCGGCAGGGTCCTCGACCTCGTGCAGCATGCCGTCGTAGAGCTCGTAGGCGCGCTGCGCCCGAGCTGCCACCGCCATGTCGTGCGTGATGACGATGAGGGCGGCGTTGGACTCGCGGGCGACCTCCTCCAGGAGGGCCATGACGACGCGGCCCGTGTCCGGGTCGAGGGCGCCCGTCGGCTCGTCGGCGAGGATGACGCGCGGGCGGCGTACGAGGGCGCGCGCGATCGCGATGCGCTGCTGCTCGCCGCCACTCATCTCACCCGGGTAAGAGTCCGCGCGCTCGCCCAGGCCCACGCGCTCAAGCATGTCAATCGCAATCGAGCGCCTGCGCAGCAGCTGGGGGCCGGGGGCGTACAGGAGGGGAACCTCGACGTTTTCCGCGGCCGTGCGCGCCGAGAAGATGTTGAATTGCTGGAACACGAAGCCGAAGTCTTCGCCGCGCATGCGCGCGCGGCGCCCCTCGCTCAGGCGCGTGGTGTCCACGCCGTCCAGCTCGTACGTGCCCGAGGTGGGGGTATCCAGCAGGCCGATAATGTTGAGCATCGTGGACTTGCCGGTGCCCGAGCGGCCCACGATGGAGACGTGCTCGCCCTGGGCGACGTCCAGGTTGACGCCGCGCAGGATGTGCAAGTCGTCCCCGTCAGGCAGGGTCACCGTGCGGGTCACGTCCCGCAGGCACACGAGACTCATTGCGTGCCCGCCGTGCCGCCCGAGCCCCCGGCCATGCCAGAGTCCATGCCGCCGTAAGGGCCGGTCTGCCCGTCCTGGTTGTCCTTGTTCGAGGTCGGGGTGAACTCCAGGATCTCCTCGCCCTCCGTCAGCCCCTCTTTGACCTCGACCATCTTGCCGTCCGTGATGCCCAGGGTGACGGCGCGCTTCTCGGGCTTGGTCGGGTCGGAGGTCGGCAGATACACGGTGCCGGACTGGTAGCGGCCCTCAACCGCGGAGATCGGCACCGCGAGGACGCCCGTCGCCGAGCCCGCCGTCATCTCGAGGGTGACCTGCAGGCCTGCGAACACCGTCTGATCGGAGGGGATCGCGCAGCGGGCCTTCAGGTCCGTCGAGGAAGAGGCGCCGTTATCGGACCCGGCATTCGCCTTGGGATCCTGCGCCTTGCCGGTCGGGCTCACCAGCTTGACGCCCGAGCACTCGAAGGGCGCGGGGCCGTTCTTAATGGTGACGGTCGCGGTCGACGGGGCGTCCTGGAGGCGGTACATCTGGTCCGCGCTCAGGGAGGCGACCGCGGAGAAGGTCGCAGGCGCAATCGTCGCAACCGTGTCGCCGATCGCGAACTGCTGGCCGACGAGCACGCTCGTCGAGACTGTGCCGTCACCGGGTGAGACGACCGTCTCGTACTTGTAGGTCGGCTCGGCGGTCTCGACGCTGACGTTGCCTTCCTCATCGGTGACCTGGCGGGTCTCGCCGGGGATCTCCTTGCGGATCTGCACGATGGCGTCGCCCTTGGAGATCTTGTCGCCGTCGTTGACGAAGGTGCGCACGACGTTGCCGTCCAGGGTCGCGCGGGCAACGACCGGCTCGTCGGCCTGGATCGTACCCGTCACACTCACGGTGTTCGTGATGTCGGCGCGGCCCACCTCGATCGTCATCTGCCCGAAGTTGCCGCCCGGGTCCATGCCGTCAGTGCTCTTATCCTCCTGCGCGGCAGGAAAGAACGCGAACTTCACCAAGGCCACGGCAATAACTACCCAGGCAAGAACCTTGACGATGTCGAGCACCTGGGCGGTGCGGGTCTTGTGTGCCACGTGCGTCTCCTTCGATGAACGGCGTCGCCCAATTGTAAGGTGCGCCTCATTCACGCAGCAACGCTATCCCCGTCTTTTCAGGGTTTTCTCAGGGTCTATCCCGACCGCTGGGCGCAGCGCTCCCTCGCCTCTACGATGGGTAAGGAATCGACGAAAGGCAGCCATGATCCGCCGCGCCACCCCCGCAGACGCCGAGGCGCTCTCCGCCCTCTCGCGCACCTGCTTCACGCAGACATTCGGGCACCTCTACGACCCCGCAGACCTGACGGCCTTCCTCGACGAGGCCTACGCGCCCAACGTCCTGCGCGCAGAACTCGAGGACCCCGACCGGGCGACGTGGCTCCTCTTCGAGGACGTGGCCGACGAGGGCTTCTCGCGGCCCGCCCCCTCCCCCGCCGACCACCCGCGCGCACCAGAACCGGGTGACGAGGCCCCGGCCTCGTCGGCGTCCCCGGCACCGATCGGCTACGTCACCGCATGCCCCGCGCACCTGCCCCACCCGGACGTGGCGCCCAGCGACGGGGAAATCCAGCGCCTCTACATCCTGCAGGGACACCAGGGCGGCGGGCGCGGCACGCTCCTCCTCAAGACGGCGCTCGAGTGGCTCGAGCGCGACGGCCCGCGCCCCCTGTGGATCGGCGTGTGGAGCGAAAACTACAGGGCGCAGCGCTTCTACGCGCGGCACGGCTTCGAGATCGTTGGCGACTACTCGTTCATGGTGGGCGACCACGCCGACCATGAACTCATCACTCGACGTCTCCCGCGAGCGCTCGACGCATAAGTGGCGCACGCGGTACGCGCGGCGCGTCATCACCTCAGGCATTCGCGCCGACACTGGTAGACGAAAGGGCCCCGAGGCGTGATGCCTCGAGGCCCTCTCGGTTAGTAACGAGTCGTCACTTCTGCTCAGACTCGGCGATCTTCTTGCGCACGTCATCCATGTCCAGGTTCTGGATCTGGGAGATCAGGTCCTCCAGGGCAGACAGCGGCAGGGCGCCGGACTGACGGAACACTGCGATGCCATCACGGAAGGCCATCAGGGTCGGGATCGAGGTGATCTGCGCGGCCATCGCCAGCTGCTGCTGATCGTCAGTGTCGATCTTGCCGAACACGATGTCCGGGTACTTCTCGGAGGCCTCTTCGAAGATGGGGCCGAACTGACGGCACGGGCCGCACCAGGTCGCCCAGAAATCCACCAGGACAATGCCGTCGGCGGACACGGTCTGCTCGAAGTTCTCCTGCGTAAGGGTAACGGTAGCCATGATTCTCCTCTTGTCGCCGGCTTATCCGACGGTCGTTGGGGCGGGCCCGTGGGGCCTCGCGTGAACTGTCTTATTCAACGGGCGTGGTGCGCCCTCTATTCCCCCGAAGCGAGAGAGGAAGCGGTGACGTGACGCACATTCTCCTCCGAGGCGCCCAAGCCTCGCAAAATAAAGGCCTCCACCAGGGCGAGCGCCGACTCCCGATGCTCAGGATCCTTCGGGAGGCGCTGCCCCTGCAGGGTCGCATGGATCAGATGAACCGCACCGAGGGTATTCTGCTCGACGATCAGCCCGCGCTCCATGGCCTCGTCGAGAATGCCGATGAGGACCTCACCCACGAGGCCAGCATGATCATGCAGATGCGAGGCGCCCTGGCCGGACATCTGGCGACGCAGGCCCATGCCGGCCTTCACGTGATAGCGGCCGATCATCTGCAGGTGGGAGCGGATATAGACGCGCAGGCGCATGAGGGGATCCGGCTCAGCCTCGAGGCGCTGCGTCAGGACCCGCGCAAACTCACTGGTCACCTCGCGCATGTAGGCAAGCAGAAGCACCTCTTTGTCCGCGAAGTGGTTGTAGACCGCCGTGCGCCCAACGCCCGCACGTTCGGCGATCTGACTCATGGTGATCGACTCGAAGGACTGCTCCCCCATCAGCGATCCCAGGGCCTCAAACAGGCGCGTACGGGTCAGCTCGCGGTGAGAGGCGAGGGACTCCCCAATAATCTTCGGCATGCGCTTATTCTGACACCTTGCCCCTATGTGTCGTCAAATGGGAGAGCATGCGGGATGAACTGCATGTACACGCAACGACACCGGTCGCGACGCTCACGGGCACCCGTTGCCAGCGCCTACGCTCCCGAGCACAGCACCGGGGTGTCAGCGAGCGCAGCGCCGGGGTGTCAGTGAGCGCAGCGGGCGACCACGGCCTCGACAATCGGCAGGTCAGCGACGATCCACGGAAGCGCGGCGAGGTCCGCGAGGGGCACCCACCTGGCCTCGAGGTGCGACGCACCCGCGCGCGGTGCGGGCGAACCGGCCGCCACCTCGGCGAGCCACACGCCCATGACGCGCCCACCCAGGATCGGCCACCACTGCCTATCCTCGGGGCACACGCGCTCGCCGATCGCCAGGCGCGCGCCGAGCTCCTCGGCAATCTCGCGAGTGAGGGCTTCGACTGGATCTTCATTGTCCTCGACCTTGCCGCCGGGCAGCTCGAACTGCCCGCGCAGTTCCTGCGGGTAGGCGCGCGAGCATGCGAGCAACATCGTGGGCTCGCTCAGCGAATCGACGATAGCGGCCGCCACCACGGGACGAGGCATGGGAACTCCAATCAGTCAGGCGACCTCAGTGTATCGGGCGCGATAGCGTGCGGATGGTACGGAGGCTGAGCGCCGGGCGGTGCCGCATCTCATTGCTGGGCGGCGCCGGTTGTGCGGCGACCCACGCACTCCACACACCTCCACCACCATTCGCCGTTATCCACGCGTTCCGCTCGCCTCCGCCGCCGTTCGCCGCCACACACGCACCCCCAGACCTCTACCGCCATTCATCGCCACCCACGCGCCCCGCTCGCCTCCACCACCATTCATCGCCATCCACGCGCTCCACTCGCCTCCGCCACCGTTCGCGACCACATCCTCCACCCAGCCCTGCCACACCGTTCCCAGCCAACGCCGGTTGCGCGGCCATCCGGCGTGGCGATATGATCGACGGGTCGATTCCTTCGGGACGATGAATTGCGGGCGTAGTTCATCGGTAGAATGGAAGCTTCCCAAGCTTCAGAGGCGGGTTCGATTCCCGTCGCCCGCTCCATTTTGACTCCGGATTTGATAAGTCCGGAGTTTTTTTGTTTGCGGGTGTCTGACCAGTGTTGGTCGGCAGTGTCATGGGGTGTAAGCGATTTGTGTGGTAGTAGCGCTGTTGGAGGGGTTGGTTGTGAGCTGTTGTCGGATGCTGAGTGTTTGGGATCGCGCGGTGATGATAGTGGGGTTGGAGACAGGCTTGTCCCAGGTGCGTATCGCCGACCGGGTTGGGCGTAGCCCCTCAGTGATGTGCCATAAAATCACTCGCCACCCGAGGCTCTGATGGCACATACCAGGCCAAGGACGCCAGGAGAGCGGCGCAGGTGGCCAGGCCAGAGCGTACGTGCCCCTGATCGAGCGCACCACCGGCTAGCAAGGACGTTCAGGAACGTATAGTGTCGGATCTGGAAGCGAAATTGAGGCGACTTGACGAAGCTGAAAGTGCTACCAGCGAGGCCCTGGGGAGGCTTACTGATCTACGCTATCTATGTATGGAAAACTCGCTATACCCCCGCGAAGGTACTATTGCCTGAACTTGCGTGAACCATCTCGCGCACTTCTGTCGACACTAAGAAAACGACATTCGCGACCATATTTTTCTCCCGATTGGAGGTGTGACGATGGGTTCCCGGTTAGGTGTTTTGCTTAAGACTTACTCTGGTTGGGAGATCTACTACAACCACTCGGCGGCCCAAACGGTCGGACTGGACATTGCGATCGACGGTATGGAAGCCACCTACGAGCGTGTGCGTCGTATGTCTCCGATGGGTGTTGACGATCCGCATGCTTGGAAGGGGGCGACGTGGATTGAGGGCACACTTCTGATCGACGAGACCAGGAAACTGGTCGTGTGGGCAGAGGAGAGCGAGGCACTCTACATGCCTCGACTTATCAACTACCTCGTTGAGCACACCTGGCCTGGGTGGACAGCCGCCTGGTCAGCCGAAGGAACCCGTGGAACTCTTTGGGCTGCGGGCGTCGATCCGGCCACCATCTTCACACACCGTTCTGATCGTTTGCCGTGTGATCGCGCGCCCAGTCTAGAGCCATGGGATGAGTGGCACGGAGTTGATCCCATCACCGTGCGCATGGCAGACGGCACCTTGGCCACCTGGCGCGCCTACGGCTTCCTGGATGATCTTACTGGATGCGGTCCTGAGAATTTCCTGGCTTTGGCTCGCGAGGTCGCCTCCCGGCTACCGGATGAATCGGATGCGTGGGAGCAGACCACGGATGACCACGTTCCGACCACCGGGATATTCGTGGACTACCAAGCACGCTCGTTGCGTTGGTGGTCGCTCCAGGACAGGGACATGCACCTGGAGGATTTCGATGCGCTGTGGCCGGGATGGACACTAACCAGCAGTTCGGACGACTACTCCTGGCACCAAGAACTCACCGGGCAGGTATTCCGTACCTGGGCTGACGATGTCAACGAATGTCGCTCCTGGATCGAGAGAGCTATTGAAGAAGGTACACGAGCCAACCCGCTAGCAAGCTTAGCTAACGCCCTGTCAGGTCAGGGTCATGAGATCAGTCCGTACGCGTCCACTCTGGTGTTCGTTCCCTCCAAACGTCACGCCGCGATGGAAACCTTCGACCGGCTCCTCAATGCCGTTCGAGACGCGCCGTTGAAGCCCGCGCGAATTATCGACCGACACGGAACTATCACACCCCCGCTCGAGGAGGGAGAGGCCGGATTCTAGGGGTGGTTGCAAGACGGGTTATGTCCTGAGCAGCGGTTCGAGCCGTTGCTTGGGTGCGTCCCAGTTGAGCGTTTTGCCGGGGCGCTCACCCCGCTGGTCAGCGATGATATCCAGGTTTGCGTCGCTCGAGGGCCGACGATCAGAGCCTTTGGGCATGAAATTGACGCAGTGACCGCACCCATAACAAGCAACAGGCCGACCACCCACGGTTACACCACTATGCGGGACGCTACTAAAAGTACGGGACTTGCATCAAAAGGTATCGAGCAAGCGTCAAATGATGTACCAGTCGACATGCACGTGCTCGTCCGAAAGCACAGCCTCCTACCGGAGTAGCCTTGGTGAGGGGAAACCTACAAGTCCGGCTCAGTTAGGCGATTGGAAATAAGATGAAGACAATCTACCTCTACATACTCGATGGCATGGCCGAGTGGGAAATTGGAAACATCCTCCAAGCCCTCAGCATGGAACCACAACTCAAACAAGGCCGCCAGGACTACCGTATCCACACCATTAGCCATGATGGAAAGCCGGTAAAGAGCCTCGGTGGCCTCACCATTACACCTGACGGATCGTTAGAGACGCTCCCGGACGATCGCCCAGTTGCTCTGCTGTTGCCTGGAGCAGATTCCTGGGAGCGTGAATCGCACCATCCAATCCTGGATATAGCAGAGTCGTATCTGGCGCAGGACGTCTTGGTGGCGGCAATCTGCGGAGCAACGCTTGCACTGGCGAACCGAGGTGTGCTGAACAGCTTCGAACACACAAGCAACTCGCCCGAATATTTGAGCATGTTCGCCACCAATTATTCAGGTCAGGCGCTGTACCACGGGGAAAATGTCTGGGTGGACAAGAACCTCATAACCGCCAACTCAGCCGCCGGGCTGGACTGGGCAAAAGCCATACTGGAGTACCTTGACGTCTACCCGGTAGAGACAATCAACGCCTGGTACCAGTACTACTCAACAGGAAACCCAGAATTCTTTTTCAAGTTGATGGCCAACTAGACCGAAACGGAAATTGATGCAGACAGCACCTCCGCATCAACTTACCTGTCGCAGTTCCGCCGTGACTCAATTGCTTCCTGTGCTGCGAAAGTAGCGTTCAGTGCTCGCGGAAAGCCGCAGTACACTGAGGCGTGCAGGATAGCTTCCTGAATTTCCTCTTCGGAAATCCCGACATTAAGTGCCGCTCCAACATGAACTTTAAGTTGAGGTTCGCATCCGCCTAATGCAGTCAATACGCCAATGGTTACTAGCTGGCGACTGCGTGCATCCAGACCAGGCCTATCGTAAATATCCCCGAAAGCAAATGCGGCGATGTGGTGTCCTAAAGCAGGGTTTGACGCGGAAAGTGATTCGATAACACTCTGACCAGCGTCTCCGTCGATACGGGAGAGAACCTGCAATCCAAGATCACGACGTCGCTGGTTATCGACGGAATCAATATCGTACTGATCACTCATTATGGACGGGAACCTTTCTGATACATTGCTATCTTGAATTCGGTAGCTGCCAGTGATAACTGAAGATCCTCTATTCGTTGCCGAAGGATGTCGCGATGCTCCAGCATCAAATCAAGACGCTCCTGCACTGTTTCTGTACCTTGTTCAACCAAGGAGATGTAATGCTGGAGTTGGGCAATCGACATTCCAGAGACCCGCATTCGGGTAATAAAAACCAAACGCCGTACAGCCGCAGCATCGTAAAGCCGATAGCCGGATGCGTCGCGTCCTACTTTCACCAGCCCTGCGCGTTCGTAATAGCGCAGCGTATGTGCGCTGATTCCCAGATACTCGGCAGTGGTAGCGATATCCCACTGAGTGTTCTCGTCATCTCTGATCAGGTCGCGCAACGCCGCAGTATTTAGCCCTCCGGGTGGATCGATCGCCAGCCTAAGGGCTTGCTCTAACCGTTCTTCCAACATGTCTATTACGCTAAACCTTTGAGTGCGCTCGAAGGCAAACTGGCTCTTCCGAGTTGAGTGTGGGTGACCGGGTGTTGGTCGGGGGTTGCGGGAAGAGGTCGAGGTCCTTGATGATGAGCGGACTTCTACCCCCGCTGTCTTCAAGGACCTCGGGCTGTGTCTCACCCTACCTGCTGCTCTGTGTCGCTTGATCGTTGTGATCGGTGTGATCTGCTGGTCGGTTTGGAGGGCTTCCATCTGATGAGCGTGGCTCGCACCCCACAGGCTCTGGTGCTCGATGCTGAGTCGTGCAACCAGCTGGTTGGCTGCCCAGGTTGTGGGGTGCTCGCTCAAGGTCACGGGCGTGTGGTGGTAGAGGTGATCAACGCACCCTGGGCCGGGGTTCCGGAGCGTATCCGGTGACACAAACGACGCAGGATATGCCGCGCACACACCTGCGAAACGGTGACATTCCTGGAGCGCAGCGAGAAGGTGTGCGCACCCATCAACACACGAGGGAAACCCGGTGCGCACGCAAAACCGGATGCGGCACTGAGCAGCGGGGGGAATTGCACTACATGAAGGGCCGACACGCCGGCGACACGCTGTACGACGGCTTCGTGTAGTGCAAAACCCCCACCATTGCAGGCAGGGAGGGCGCGCGCTGCCTACAAGACCGTGCGCACTACCGGTTGGTGCGATAAAACTCGCCCAGCACGGTCCCTCCAGCGGCATTTCTGCGAAAAAGTTCGCCCAACGCGCCTGAAAACAGCGTTTTTCGGCCGTTTTGAGCATGCGGGGCGAACTTTTTCGCGCTCACGCACACATCAGGGCGCGCGGGGCGAACTTTTTCGCGCACAGGACACAGCCACGTGCCGACTTTGAAACCAATGACACCACTGCAGGCACTGATGTAGGCCAGCATGAAACCTCCATCACCACTGCGTGCCCTTGAACAGCACCCGTTGAAACCACCATCACCAATGCAACCGAAAAACGCACCAAAAACACCCATTTCTCACCCGCAAAGGCGATGGCGGTTTCAGTTGAGGCTCGGCCTACGCGAGCAAAGGCGACGCCGGTTTCATCGCGACGAAGCAGTGCAATGCCTACCCAAGTAGTGCACCCCTGAGCAACAAGCTCGACCACGGACAAGGGAACTCCCTCAATTCCGCATGCAATTCCAACTCAGCCCGACCCCACACCAACGCAGAATCCGCAGAATTCCAACGATCAGACTTCAAACCATGAAACACATCCGAGGGAATTGCATGCGAAATTACTGGGGCGGTGTGGCCAGGCGCCCAGAAAAGTCGCACGTAATTCGATTGGATAAACGTTCAACAAAGTCTGAAAGCGTTGCAATTCCAACGATATAAATTCATGATTTGAAGAAGCCATGAGGGAATTACGTGCGGAATTGGGTGTGGGCTCAGCAATGGGGTAAACGAGGGCTGGACACGACACCTGTGTGATAGCGGTGGGGCAGACTACGGTTCTGGCCCGCGGGGAAGCCTGACCGGGCATCGAGTCGCCGCGCTGGGCCACACGCCAGCACGCCCGGCACCGCCGGTGTGGAGGGCGCCGGAGGGACCGGTAGGCCTGGCCGCGGTGCTGGTGGGCGACGGCGGGGCATGGCCGCGGTGCCCGTACGCGGCGGTGGGGCATGGCCGCGGTGCCCGTACGCGGCGGTGGGGCCGGGCCGGGCATCGATTCGACGCGCTGGGCCACACGCCAGCACACCAGGCGCCGCCGGTGTGGAGGGCGCCGGAGGGATCTGCCGCGGTGCCGGTGGGCGGCGGCGGGGCCTGGCCGGGCTTCGAGACGACGCGCCGAGCGAAGCTCGCAGCGCGGACGACTCGCGGGCGGGCCGCCGCCCACCGGCACACACAGCGGCCGGGCCCGACGGCGCCCGGAACACCCGTGGGGCCACAAGCACCCAACCAAGCAACGCAAGCAACGCAAACGCGCGGCAGCCCACCGGGCCGCCGCGCGTTCACGCAACTAGTGCAACACTCAGCGCAGTCGCGCAGCCACCACCTCGGCAACCTGGACCGCGTTCAGGGCAGCGCCCTTGCGCAGGTTGTCGCCGGAGACGACCAGGACGAGGCCGCGGTTGCCGTCGACGGCCTGGTCGTGACGGATGCGGCCGACGAGGACCTCGTCGCGGCCGGCGGCTTCGAGCGGGGTCGGGACGTCGACGACGCGCACGCCGGGGGCCTCGGCCAGCAGGGCGCGGGCCTGGTCGGGCGTGATGTCGCCGGCGAACTCGGCGTGGATGGTGAGGGTATGGCCGGTGTAGACGGGGACGCGCACGCAGGTGCCGGACACGGCGAGGTCCGGGGTGTGCAGGATGCGGCGCGACTCGTTGCGCAGCTTCTGCTCCTCGTCGGTTTCCTCGCTTCCGTCGTCGACGATGGAGCCAGCGAGCGGCACGACGTCGAAGGCGATGGGCGCGACATACACGCCGGGCTCGGGCAGGGTGACGGCGCGGCCGTCGAGGGCCAGGCCCGCGAGGTCCTGCTTGACGCCAGCCTCGATCTGGCTGGTCAGCTCGGCGACGCCGGCGCGGCCCGAGCCGGAGACGGCCTGGTAGGAGGACACGAAGAGGCGCTTGATGCCGCCGGCAGCCTCGACGAGGGGCTTGAGGACGGGCATGGCGGCCATGGTCGTGCAGTTGGGGTTCGCGATGATGCCCTTGGGGCGGTTGTCGACGTCGTCGGGGTTGACCTCGGACACGACGAGCGGGACCTCGGGGTCCTTGCGCCACGCGGAGGAGTTGTCCACGACGACCGCGCCGGCGGCCGCGAACTTGGGGGCGTACTCGCGTGAGGCGGTGGCGCCCGCGGAGAACACGGCAATGTCGATGCCGGAGTAGTCGGCCGTCGCGACGTCCTCGACGACGATGTCCTGTCCCTTCCAGGGCAGGGTCGTGCCGGCGCTACGCGCGGACGAGAAGAATCGAATCGTCTCGACCGGGAAGTTACGCTCCTCCAGCAGGGTGCGCATGACTCGGCCGACCTGGCCGGTGGCGCCGACGACGGCGACATTGAAACCACTCATGGTGTTCTCCTTTGTTGGTGCGCGCGCCCATACGACGGGGCGAACGCTGGGTGAAATCTATGGGGACGAGGCCGGGGCTCATTCTCAGGTCCCCGGAACCGGGCGGAAATAACGGAGCCCGCCCGAGCCTCGTCGATGAACGATCAGCGGCCGGTGCCGCCGTAGACGACGGCTTCGGTTTCGGAGGCGTCGAGGCCGAAGGCGGTGTGGACGGCCTTCACGGCGCGGTCGAGGTCGTCGAGGCGGGTGACGACGGAGATGCGGATCTCGGAGGTGGAGATCAGGTCGATATTGATGCCCGCGTCGGACAGGGCGCTGAAGAGGCGCGCGGAGACGCCGGGGTTGGTGCGCATGCCGACGCCGACGAGGCTGAGCTTGCCGATGTTGGGGTTGTAGCGCAGCTCGTTGAAGCCGATCTCGTCGCGGTGGGCCTCGAGGGCGTCGAGGGCCTTCTGGGCGTCGCCTTCGGGCAGGGTGAAGGTGATGTTGGCCTTCGTGGGGTCGGAGATCGGCAGGTTCTGGACGATCATGTCGATGTTGGCGCCGACCTCGGCGACGACGGCGAAGACGCGGGCGGCGACACCGGGGCTGTTCGGCACGTCGGTGACGGTGATCTTGTCCTGGGAGCGGTCGTGAGCGATACCGGAGATGACGGGCTTTTCCATGGCGTTTTCCTCGGGAGACTTCAGGGCTGCGTCGGGCACGAGGCCCTTGAGTTCAGGGTTTGCGGGGGAGTCGGAGATCCAGGTGCCGTTCTTTTCGGAGAACGAGGAGCGCACGTGCAGGGGGACCCCGTAGCGGCGCGCGAATTCGACGGCGCGCAGGTGGAGGATCTTGGCGCCGTGCGCGGCCATTTCCAGGGTTTCTTCCTGGGTGAGGGTGCGCAGGCGGTGTGCCTTGGGGACGATGCGCGGGTCTGCGGAGAAGAGGCCGTCGACGTCCGTGTAGATTTCGCACACGTCGGCGTGGAGGGCGGCGGCGAGGGCGACGGCGGTCGTGTCGGAGCCTCCGCGGCCCAGCGTCGTCACGTCGTCGTCCTTGGAGATGCCCTGGAAGCCGGCGACGATGGCGACCTGGCCGTCCTTGATGGCGCGGGCGACGCGCTCGGGGACCATGCCGACGATCTGTGCGGCGCCGAAGCGACTGTCGGTCTGGATGCCGGCCTGCGCGCCGGTGTAGGCGCGGGCTTCGACGCCGAGTTCGTTGACGGCCATCGCGAGGAGGGCCATCGAGATGCGCTCGCCTGCCGACAGGAGGATGTCCATTTCGCGCTCGGGCGGGGTGTCCGTGAGGGCTGCGGCCGAGTCGAGCAGGTCGTCGGTCGTGTCACCCATCGCCGATACGACGACAACGACGCGGTGTCCCGCGTTGTGCGTGTCCACGATGCGCTGGGCGACGCGCTTCATGGCTTCGGTGTCGGCGACGGAAGAACCGCCGTACTTTTGCACGATCAGTGCCACTAGAGCCTCATTTCTATCTGTACGTGCCGATTCGCACGCATTCGGGTGGCGCACGCCACCACAACAATCCTACGGCCCGCCAGGCATCGCGCCGCGAAAGACCGGCATGTGGGCGCAGGTGACATGGGACGCGCCGGGGCGACCCAGGCCACATAGCCCTTTAATGCCCGGAATTGCAACGATCCTGGTCAGCACCGAATGCCGCGCCCACACGCGGGGACGGTCAGGCGGCGGGCAATGTCACGTCGATGACGGTGCCCTTCTCAGAGTCGACCAGCCGCACGGACCCGCCCATCGCGCGGGCGAGCGACTCGACGATCGACATTCCCAGGCCCGAGGAGCCGCGGCCGTCGCGCGTGCGCGAGGAGTCGCCGCGCACGAAACGGTCGAACACGCGGTTGCGGATCTCTGCCGGGATGCCGGGACCGTCGTCCGCGACGCGCAGGGTCACCATGGACGAGGCCGGGGCCCCCTTCACGGGTTCCGCCCCCTGGGGCGCGCGGCTCAGCGAGACGGTCACGCGTGTGCCAGCGGGCGTGTGCACGCGAGCGTTCGCGAGGAGGTTCGTGAGGATCTGGAGCAAGGCCGCCTCATCGCCGAGGACGGGCACATCCACTGCCTCGCCGAGCTCCCACGCGTGGTCGGGGGCGACCACGTGCGCGTCTGACAGGGCGTCCAGTATCAGCGGAATAACGTCGACATTCTCGCGTTTGAGGGCGCGGTCTCCATCCAGGCGCGCCAGCGTCAGCATCTCCTCCACGAGGGACGCCATCCGCGCCCCCTCCGAGGAGATGCGCTCGAGCGCCTGGGTCCGGGAGGCCTCGTCAATGTCGCGACGCGCGAGCTGCGCGTACCCCTGAACGGAGGCCAGCGGCGTGCGCAGCTCGTGCGAGGCGTCGGCGACGAACTGGCGCAGCTTCGCCTCGCTGCGGGCGCGGCGCTCCATGCCGTCTTCGACCGCGTCGATCATCGAGTTCAGGGCCCCCGCGACGTCGGCGACCTCGACGGGGCCGGAGGTGGCCTCCTCGCCGACGCGGGTCAGCTCCTCGGCGTCGTCGGCCAGGTCGCGGCTCGCAATGTCCGCGGCCGCCGCGCGCACAACACCGAGGGGACGCAGCTCGCGGCGCACCCACGCGCGGCCGGCGAAACCCGCCGCGATAGCGACGACGAGGGACAGGCCGACCTCGACCGCGACAAGCATCATGACCACGTCATCGACGCTGTCCATCTGCACGCCGACGAGGACCGTCTTGCCATCGACGACCTGGGAGGTCACCCGGAACGTGCCCAGCCCCTTCAGGCGCACGGTGTGCGGGGCACCATCCGTGGGCACCGCTGCCAGGATCGCCAGTGCAGGCTCATTCAAGTAGGTCACCGAGAAGTTCGAGACGACCGCGCCTGCCGCCTGCCCATCCTCGCTCACGTACTGGAGAGTGCCCTCGGCGATGCCGGAACCGCCAAACCCGGGCCCCGTGGGACCGCCGGGGACAACAGGTCCTCCGGGCACAATCGGCCCACCAGGACGAGGCACACGCCCGCCCGACTGCGGGGTCGTTCGGGCACCATCGTCGGAGTCGTCGTTGGAATCATCGTCCGCATCCACCTCATCGTCCGGCGCGTCCTCGACATCCAGATGCTCACCCGCGCGCTGGGCAAGGCGGTGCAGCTCGGAGTCCATGTTGCCGAGCATCCAGGAGCGCATCACCAGGGTGGACGCGGCCACCATGACGATGAGCGCGAGGGCGACGCACGCGGCCAGCGCTCGCGACAGGCGCCCAGCGAGGGAACGCCGCCGCGTCACTGGGGCTCCCGCATGATGTAGCCGGCACCGCGCACCGTGCGAATGAGGGCCGGTCGATCCGCGTCGATCTTCTTACGAAGGTACGAAATGTACAGCTCGACGACGTTCACCTGTCCGCCGAAGTCATAGCTCCACACGGCGTCCAAAATCTTCTGCTTGGATAGCACGATTCCAACGTTTTCCATGAGATACCGGAGCAATTCAAACTCAGTGTTCGTTAACGTGATTTCTTCCCCGCCACGGCGCACATCGTGCGAGTCCACATCGAGGGTCAGATCGGCGACCTGCAGGACCGTCGAGGCCGCCTGCTGGGTGCGCCCAGCCCGGCGTAGCAGCGCCTCCACGCGGGCCGCCACCTCGTCCAGATCGAAAGGCTTCGTCACGTAATCGTCCGCACCCGCGCGCAAGCCCTGCACTCGATCCGCGACCGCGTCGCGCGCGGTGAGGAACAAGACCGGCAGCTCCGGATCGCGAGCGCGCAGGCGCTCCAGCGTCTCCAGGCCATCCATGCGCGGCATCTGAACATCGAGGATCACGACATCCGGGTGGAAGCTCGTCGCCTTCGCCAGCGCGTCCAGCCCGTCCTTCGCCGTGGCCGTCTCCCAGCCCTCGTGGCGCAAGGCCTGCGAGAGCAGGTCCGCCAGCATCGCCTCGTCGTCAACAACCAGCACTCGGGGCGCGTCTGAGCTCGCCTGGGTCGCCATCGTGGCCTCCTCATATGTCGGAGCGTTACCCTCCGATTGTGTCACACGTGCGTCACCGACAGGGGGACGCGCGGCCCGCAGCGCGACAAACGCCGCAGGTCGCGGGCAGGACGGGTGCCGCGGCGCCTGGGGGCCGCTCGAACACAACGCGAGGCCGCACCCGCCCGCGCATCGAGAACGCGAGGCAACCACGGCCTCGTCGACGAAAGCTCAGAGGCGGCGGCGCCCCTCGAGCGCGCGGCCCAGCGTCACCGAGTCCGCGTACTCCAGGTCGCCGCCCATGGGCAGGCCCATCGCCAGGCGCGAGGTCTCGACACCCATCGTGGAGAGCATGCGCGCGAGGTAGGCGGCCGTCGCCTCGCCCTCGACGTTCGGGTTGGTCGCCAGGATGACCTCGGTGACCGTCCCGTCGGCCAGGCGGCTCATGAGCGAGGCGATGTTCAGCTCGTCGGGCCCCACCCCGTGGATCGGATCGATGACGCCGCCGAGGACGTGGTAGCGCCCGCGGAACACGCGCGCACCCTCGATCGCCTGGATGTCCTTGGGCTCCTGCACGACGCAGATCGCGCTGGGGTCGCGGCGCACGTCGCGGCAGATGGAGCACTCGTCCTCTTCCGTGAGATTGCCGCAGATGTCGCAGTGGCGCACGCGCCCGCGCACGGCGTTGATCGCGTCGACGAGGCGCGCAACGTCCTCGGGCTCCGCGTCCAGGACGTGCATGGCCATGCGCTGCGCGGACTTCGGGCCGATGCCCGGCAGCTGCCCGAACTGGTCGATGAGGTCGGCCAGGGCGCCGTCGTACATGTCAGTATCCTCCCTCGGTCATCTTTTCTTCGATGACGCGTCCGCCGAGGATCTCCAGGACCGCTGCCAGGCCGATCGTCTGCGAGTTTTCGATATTTTCGTCGTCGATGCTTGCGCTGTCGTCGTCGGCCGCGTGAGTGCGGGTCGAGACGGTGGCAGCCTCACGCTGGGCCTTCTCGCGCAGGGCGGCCTCGGCGGCGGCGCGTCCGGTCAGCGGCCCGTCGGATGTTTGCCCGGCGTCGCGCTGGGGTTCCGGGGCGCCGAATCCGGGGGCGGGATCCGACGTGGGCGCAGGAGCCGACGTGGGCTCGGGGGCTGCGGCCAGCCAGGCGGGGGCCTGCGCGGGGGCACTCGGGGCCGCACTGATCGGAGTCACGTCGGCGGGCGCGGCGGACTCGGGCGGTGTCCACGAGTCGGCGCCGTCGTCGAAGTTCACGGAGGCTCCCCCGGAGATGACGACCGGGTCTCCCCACCCCGTCGGGGTCGACGGGGTGTGCGCGGCGGGCTCGATGGGCGCGTCGTCGAAGACGGGGGACGAGGCCGACTCGGGCTGCACGGGTGCGTCCGCCGACTCGTCGGTGGGCTCCGGGTCGCCCGGGTAGCGGAAGACCGTGAAGGAATGCTTGCGCGGGGCCGCGCCGCCGTTCGGGGACGAGGCCTGGGCGGCCTCGGGCGTATCAGTGGGAGCCTGTGCGAGGGCACGGGCGGCTCGCTCGGGTAGCGCGGGGCGCTCGGCGGGCTGCGGCCGCTCCTCCTGGGTAACCGGTGAGGCTGTAGGCGCGACGGGTTCTTCGCGTCGGATCGGCGTCACCGTCGCGGGCTCGGGCCAGCCTGCATCCTCGGGTTCGGGCGCAGGCTCCGGTTCCGGTGCACGAGCGGGCTGTGGCCAACCGGATTGCGCGGGCTCCGGCGCGCGAGCAGGTTCGGGCCAACCGGTGTCGACCGGCTCCGGGGCAGGAGCCTCCTCCGGCACGAATTCGGGTTCGGGGTCGCCCTGGGGTGCCGCCTGCGCGGCGGCCTCATCAAAAGGGGGCGGCTCCGAAACCCAGCCTCCGGGCTGAGAGTGTTGCGCGGCAGGGCCGGGGTGCGAAGCCTGCGCCGACGGGCCAGTCGTCGCGGGTCCACCCGAGGCCTGCCCGACCTGCGCGGAGACGCTCACGGTCAGGCCGGTGACCTCGTTGATGGCCTTTTCGACGTCGGCCGCGCGAGGGCCACGCGAGAAGGCGTTGACCATGGCCTCGACGGGGAAGAGGAGGACCACGCGGGAGCCGTCGACGGCACCGAGCTGGGCGTTGCCGCCGACCATCGACCACGTGACGCGGCTGATGGAGGACAGGCGCTCGACGACCTCATTCCAGCGGCCACGCAGCATGTCCGCGTCGCGACCCGAAGCCGGGGCCTCTGCGCGGGCGGGGTTGTCCGACCGCTGCGGCGCGCCGGATTCGTGGCTCTGCTGCGGAGGGGCGGCGGGGCGCGGCTCGGCCTGCGCGGGCGCGGCCTCGCGGGCGGGTGCAGTCTCACGGGTGGGCTCAGCCTCGGGACGCGGCGCATCCTGCGGCTTGGACTGCGCCGGAGCGGAGCTCGGCTCCGGGACCGCGGGCTTGGGAGCGGACCAGTCGGGGCCGCTCCCCCACGCGGGCATGCCCTGGGGAGCAGGCGCGGCAGACGATGCGGGAGCCTGAGCGGCCGGGGCCGAGACCTCGGCGCGCTCCTGCTTCTTGCGAGCCAGGGCCTCGCGGGCCTCGCGCGCGCCGAAACGGCCCGAGGACCCCTCGGACGACGGCGCGGAGGAAGCCTCTCGCGGCGCTCCCCCACCGGTCATGCCAACCATGCCCTGGACAGGTGCCTGGGCGGGGGCGGGGGCGGGCACGAGGATGCGCCCGACGAGGAGCTCGAGCTGCAGGCGGGGCGAGGTCGCACCCGTCATGGCGCGCAGGGCCTCGTCGGTCAGGTCGGCGGCGCGGGACAGGCCATGCGGCCCCCAGTTCTGCGCCTGGCGCTGCATACGCTCGAATTGGTCGTGCGGGGTGTCCGCCAGGACGTCACGTGCCCCATCGCCGGCGACCGCGATGATGAGGAGGTCGCGCAGACGCTGCAGGAGGTCCTCGACGAAGCGTCGCGGGTCGTGGCCGGACTCGACCATGCGCTCAACGACGCGGAAGGCCGCGGCGCCGTCGCCACCCGCGAGAGCGTCGACGGATTCGTCCAGCAGCGCGGAGTCCGTATAGCCGAGCAGCGCGACGGCCGTCTGGTAGGTGACCTGGCCGTCGATCGCGCCGGCCATCAGCTGGTCGAGCACCGACAGGGTGTCACGCACCGAGCCGCCGCCCGCGCGCATGACGAGGGTCAGGACACCCTCGCCCACGCCGATGTGCTCCTCGGCGCACAGGCCCGTCAGATAGGGGCCGAGGACGTCCGGCGGCACCAGGCGGAACGGATAGTGGTGGGTACGCGAACGGATCGTGCCGATGACGCGCTCGGGTTCCGTCGTCGCGAAGACGAACTTAACGTGCTCGGGCGGCTCCTCGACGAGCTTGAGCAGCGCGTTGAAGCCCTGGTTCGTGACCATGTGGGCCTCGTCGATGATGAAGATCTTGTAGCGGTCGCGCACCGGCGCGAAGGTAGCGCGCTCGCGCAGGTCGCGGGCGTCGTCGACGCCGCCGTGCGAGGCCGCGTCGATCTCGACGACATCGAGCGAACCGGGGCCGCCGGTGGCCAGCTCACGGCACGATTCGCACTGGCCGCACGGGGTGTCCGTGGGGCCCTGCGCGCAGTTCAGGCAGCGCGCGAGGATGCGCGCCGAGGTGGTCTTGCCGCATCCGCGCGGCCCGGAGAACAGGTACGCGTGCGTCACGCGATTCGCGCGCAGCGCCGCCTTGAGCGGCTCCGTCACGTGTTCCTGGCCGATCACCTGGTCAAAGGTGTCGGGGCGATACCGGCGATACAGAGCTGTGGTCACCCTCCAAGCCTAGTTGCTCCCACCCTCATCTGCGCCCCGCGCCGCGCGTTCCACACGCTCTGGGGATGTTCGTTCAGTGACGAGGCCAGGGCGGGGTCATGGGGTCAGGGCGGGGTGGGTATGCGAGAGGGGGCGCGGGACCACTATGGTCTCGCGCCCCCTCACCCTTGGTGGGGTCAGCCCCGTGTGGGGGTCAGCCCGCGTCTGGCTCAGGCATCCTCACGCTCCCGGCGGCGCTTGCCCGCCAGAGCCGCGATGCCGGCGATAGCAGCCACGGCCGCCATGCCGCCCAGAACGCTCGCGTCCGAGCCGGTACGGGCCAAGACCTTTGCCACCGTGGTGGACGGCGTCGGGGTCGGGGTGTCCGGCGTCGGAGCCGGAGGCACCGTCAGCGGGAAGTCCACCGTCAGCAGCTCCTCACCTTCACCCACCGTGACCGTCATCGAGGTCGTCGCAGCGTTATAGCCGGCGGGAACCTCGATGTCGACCGTGTAGGTACCGGGGATCAGGCCAGTGAAACGGTAACGACCATCAGAATCGGTGGTGGTGCGAGCCAGCTCCACGCCGTTGGCGTCCTTGAGGATCACGGTCACGTTCGGCGCACCGGGCTCGCCGTTATCCGCACCGTTACCGTCCTCGTCGTACCACACGCGGTCACCGATCGTGGCGGGGGCAACCAGACCGAAGTCCACGCCCTGCACCGACGCATCAGTAATCGTCACCGACGCCTGAGTCTCGCCCCGGCCCGTGTAGGCCTGGGTCGGAATCAAACCAGCCAGATCACCCTTGTCAGGATCCACGATCACCACACGGTACGAGGCAGGAGCCAGACCCACAAACTGGTAAGCACCCTTCTCATCCGTCGTTGTCGTCATCGGGTTACCCTCAGCGTCGAGCACCGGGGTGCCGTCCTCGTTCAGCAGAGCAACCGTCACGCCCTTGAAGCGCTGCTCAGAATCACTCTTGGAGTACGACACATCCGAATCACGATAGATCGTGCCACCCAGGTTGAAACCACCCTTGAACGACGCCGACGACTCATTATTCGTCGGATCATCACCCGGCTGATCCTGGTGCGTAATCCTGGCAACGTTCGTCACCAGCTTGCCCGCACCCTCACCAGTGATCTCAACCGTGATCGCGATCTTCTTCGCCTCACCCTTGACCAGGGTCAGGCCAGACAGATCCCACACACCAGTGGCCGCATCGTAAGTACCATCACCCTGCGAGGACACAAAGCTCACGCCAGAAGGAAGCTGATCGGAGACAGTCACGCCAGTGGCCGCGCCCGGACCATTATTCGTCAGCGTCAGCGTGTACGTCACCTTCGCGCCCGGAGTGAACTCGAAGGACTTCTGAGCCTGCTCATCCGGATCGGTGATCTCCTTGAGAATCGCAGTATCCGCGGAGATACCGAAGCCCCAGTCCTGATCCAGGTTCGAGTTGTTCTCACCCGTCAGCGTCAGGTTAGCCGTCAGCTTGAACGCATCCGCCAGCTTGGCAGCATCCTTCTTCACATCCTCGGACACAACGCTCTTCGCAGCCACATCACCCGCAGGCGAATGCGTCAACACATCCAGCAGCGGCTCAGCCTTCAGAAGCGACTCAGGATCAACCGAAACCTTGTACTCGCCCGGAAGCAAATTCTCGAACTTGTACTTGCCATCCACATCGGTCGTGGTCTCGTAGGTGCGGGTGATTCCACCCGGACCCGTCCAGGTCAGCGTCACCTTCACACCGGGCAGCACCTTGTCTCCGGCATCGGGGGCATTGCCACCGTTCTGGTTAACATCCACGAACAGCTGATCACCGATGACGCCAGTACCGACCAGACCGTAATCCACGGTCGTGTCTTCCTGGCCCTGGGTAAGGCTCACCGTAGACTCGGTGCCATTAGAGTCGGCACCTCGATCATCGCCGGCCTGCGACACAGTCGCCTCGTAACCCACAGGGTTGGTGAAGGTGATCTTGTAATCACCAGGCATCAGGTTCGCAAACACGTACTTACCAGCGGCATCCGTACTCACGGCCGCAACCGGATTACCGTCCAGGTCGACGACAGGGTTGCCGGATGCATCCACGATGGTTGCGGTGATGCCGGGCAGAGCCGGCTCGTCGCTGTCCTGGAGACCGTCCTTGTTCGCGTCGAACCAGACGTAGTCGCCGACAGACGCAGGCTTGACGAAACCAAAGTCGACCTTCGTCACGTTGGGCGCGGCGGCCGTCAGCTCGATCGCGCTCGGCGTCACGAGCTTGCCCTGGCCGACCTGGGTACGGTCCGTGGAGGAGCCGTAGCCGTAGGTCTGCTTGTAGTCAGCCAGGTTCACGTCGGAACCATCGACCTTCGCGTCACCGGGAACGACCTCGACCTTGTAGGAGCCGAGCGGCAGGCGGTTGAACAGGTAGTTACCGTCGGCGTCGGTCTTCGTGGTGATATCCGCTCCGGAGTCGTCCTTCAGGGGGTTGCCGTCCGCGTCGAGCAGACGCAGCGTCACACCCTCGAAGGGCTTATCGTCACCGGTACCAAAGGTCCACGAGGCGTCGGCATCATTGAAGATGGTGCCTGCGATCGTGCCGCCAACCGTGAAGGTCGCACTCGAGGTGTTGTTCTTCTTGTTGGAGTCGATCTGGTCGTACTCGCCCAGGGTCGCGGTGTTCGTGATGGTCGCTCCCTCGGTTGCGGGCTTGACCTTCACGAGGACGTAGAGCGTCTCGGTACCACCAACGTTGAGGTTGGTGTCGAGAATGCCGGACTCCATCGCGGTCCAGGTGCCGGCCGCCGCATCGTAGTTGGCGGTCGCATACACGGGGCCCGTGCAGGGGTTCGTCGCGCCGTCCTGGCAGATACGCGTCTCGGCGGACACGTACTCGACGCCTTCGGGCAGCTTGTCAGCGACGTTCATACCCGAGGCAACGGCCGGACCGTGGTTCTTCAGGTTGACCTTGTAGAGAACGTGGTCGCCCGGCATGATTGCCTCGGAAGACTCGATGGTTTCGGGCAGGCCGTTCGCGTCGCGCACGACCTCGTCACCGTTCATCTTGACTCGGGCGACGGTCTTGCTGACCTCGACGTCGGTCGAGACGTTGATGCCGACCTTGGGGGCCTCGTTGGGCAGCAGGTAGGACACCTTGCCGTTCTCGGTGACGCCACCCGCCATGGCCACGGAGTTCCAGGCGATGAGGTTGGCGTTGACCGGGGAGGTCATGGTCGCGACGAACTGGATCTTCTCGCCCACTTCGATGTCGCGGTTCATGACGATGCGGAAGCCGGTGATCGAGGCCAGGTTGGCGGGTGCGTCGCCCCACGCGTTGGGGGTACAGCCGGCGGGGGCGTCATTCATCGAACCGCCCACCGACAGGACCTCGCCGCGGCAGGGGTTGGGAACCGTGGAGTACTGGATCGTAATGTCCGAGGCCGGAACCGTCGTGATCTCGGGGTCACGGCCCTGACGCTCCTTCACCGACTGGAACGTCCAGTTCGTGGAGTTCAGGTTCGGCTTCCAACGGGACTCGCGAGCCTGGTTGGCTGCGGGTCCGACGCCCACGTCACCCACGTAGGGCAGGATGTCGTAGGCCACGACCTGCGTCAGCGGCGCATTGCCCGCGTTGGCGATCGTGAAACGGTAGGCGCCGTCGGCGCCCGGGTCGATCTCGGCGATCTCACCGGCGGGAACGAAGTCGGGGTTCTTGTTGCCCTTGACTTCCTTTGCGATCGTCATACCCGCAGTCGTGGCGATCTTGAAATTCACGCTGGAGTCACACAGGAAGTCCGTCGTCGAACCGTCCTGGTTGAGGTCGAGCGTGTCCTGAGCGCGACTGCGGATGCAGTACTTGAGGTTGCGGACACCACGGTCCTGATCGTAGGGCTTCGCTCCGCCACCCGGCATGAACGCCCAGGCGGTATTCGTCGTGTCGCCAGCGGGAGCGGTAGCCAGGACATTGGCGTCGTACTTCGAGAAGAACGCGCCCTCGACCGGATCCGGGACGATCCAGCGAATCAGGGTGCGGCCGGTATTGTTGAAGTTCTTTTCCACCTCGACCTTCACCTTGGCCGGGTCGTAGGCGCTACCGTCGGGGTTCTTCAGGACGGAGTAGCTCTCCGCGCGAATGTTGGACGCATCGTCCACGTCGAGGCCCTCGGGCAGCAGGTCCACGACCGTGAACGGCGTGGGAGCACCGCCGTCGACGGCCTTGCGGGCCTCGGCGACGATCATGAAGCTGGCGGGCTTACCGACGACGACGGGGTTGGTACGCAGTTCCTTACTGACCCGAACGCCGGGCACCTCGGTGCGAATACGGGTCCAGCTACACGTGTTGTCCTTCGAGACGGCGACGTTACCCGTGTCCTTGTCCGTAACCTTGACGGACGCGCAGTTCTGGATACGCACGTAGTCCTCGGAGGCCACGGTGTCGTAGTACTTCTCCGGGGGAAGGACTGCGTTGTAGTGGTTCGTGAAATCTGCGGGTTCGGTCCTCGGGACGTCGCGCGAGACCTTGCTAATCAGGTCGACGGTCGGCCTGGCCAGCGGGGCGACGTCGGTCTCGATGACGAAGCGGGTGATCCACTCGCCGTCCGGCAGGGTGAGAGTGCGGGTGTTCTTGTAGGTCACCGTCTCGTGGTTGCCCTTGTTGGTCCAGTACTCGAAGGTCCAACCACCCAGCTCTTCATATCCGGACTTGGTGGAAATCTTGAACTCGTAGGGGCCGACGAAGGCGGGCTTATCGCAGCCGTCACCGGCTGCCTTGCCGTCCTCGGAGGACCAGGTGCAGGGCATGACGTCTTCCCAGCGGAAGTGCACGGTCGTGTTTCCGTTGTTGCTGCCCTCGAAACGCCAGGGCAGCTCGTCGCCGCGCGCGTAGTCGCGGTTGTATGTGCCGATCTTCTCAGCTGTGGCCTCGACCCTGCGCTCGGCGAAGCCGTGCGTGATCTCGGAGCTCTTGGACACGACGTTCGTCGGCTCGTTCATGCCCTCGGCGGTGATGGTCGCGTTGTTGGTGACCGTGTCTGCGGTCGTCACCGAGCCCTCGGGGTATTTGACGGTGACGGTCGACTCGATCGGGTTCTGGTACGTCCACTTGTCGTACGACCACGTCACGGAGTGGGTGGCCGCGTCGTAAACACCGCCGTTCGAGGCACTGACGAAGACGGCCTGCGCGGGCAGCGGGTCGACGACCTTAACGTTCTGCACCTGCTGGAAGCCGATGCCGACAAGCTTGCCGTTGTATGCCGAGCCACCCCAGCGGGTGCCGACCTCGTTCGGCTTGGTCGTGTCGTTCTGCTGGTAGCCGTATCGAAGCTCGTACGTGGCCTCGCCGCCGACGGCCGGGTAGTACAGGCGGTTCGTCGGTCCGGACTTCTTGATGGCGACGTCGGTCGAGGCGGTCCAGGTAGTGCTCAGCGTCTGTTCGACGCTGGCGGCGTTGTTGGCCGAGAAGACGACGTTCTGCGTGGTGGTGGAGTTGTTCGGCGCATCGTTGCCGTTGTAGTGCCACGGAATCTGGATGCGGTCCGACGTGCCGGCGGGCAGCGGATCCTTGAGCGTGAAGCGGTAGCGCTGCACGCGCGCCCCGTCGGCAGAGTTCTCGACGAAGTTCTCGCTCTTCGCGACAACGTCGCCGGTGACGGGCACGACCGTGTAGCCCTGCTCGATAAGCTTGAGCCCGGCCGGAGTGATCGGGCCGGGCAGGGTCATCTCGATAACGGCGCCCTGACAGGGCGTGGTCACCGACGAGCACGAGAAGTTAATCGTCGTGATCTGCTGGTCGCGGACTCGCAGGGTGGTGGAGTCGTTGACGACGGTCATCGCCAGGGTGGCGGACTCGTCGCGGGCGGCAGTGGGGGCGGCAACGCCCTCGGCGCCGGCTGCTTCGTCGGCGGCCCCCGCATCGGACGAGGCAGTGGCGGCGTCCTGCGACGACGCTACGTCGGTTTCTTGTGTGCTTTCATCGGCGGCGTTGGCTCGCATGGCGAGGGGTGTCAACGACGTGACGAGAAGCGAGAGAGCGGCCAGACTGGCAGCACCCGCAACGCCCACACGGGCGCGGAACGGACGCAGTCGAGACATCGACTTCTCCTTCTGTGGGGCAGAAAGTGGACAGGATGTCTCCCAGCGTAGTGAAGGCGCTGATCCCTATCTAGCCCTTACACATCAGCACATCATGGCGGCTAACGACTGCAATGTCGGGAAGAGCGTGTTCCACAGTTTCGGAACAAGTTCTCTGAACTGATGGTTAGTTAAGCAATCACACGGGCGAGCGAGATTTATCGAATAATCATGAAGCCCCTGCCAACTCGATCATTCAATAATGACCGAGTCGATAGAAATAACGTAACGAACGACAAGATAACCAAGTGCCTAAGCTCACACACTTATTGACCGTTAGTTGATTAGAACGTTGTTGCGGGGTGGGGTGCGGGTGAGCAGCACATAAAGGGAGGGGGCGCGGGACCTGTGTTGGTCTCGCGCCCCCTCCCTTGTTGAGGCGTGTACCCCTGTGTGGGGTGTGGGCCTCGCCTACGGGTTAGGCATCCTCACGCTCGCGGCGGCGCTTGCCCGCCAGAGCCGCGAAGCCAGCGATAGCAGCCACGGCCGCCATACCGCCCAGCACGGACGCATCCGAGCCGGTACGAGCCAGAACCTTCGCAACCGTGGTAGCCGGAGTCGGAGCCGGGATCACCGTGAGCGGGAAGTCCACATCCAGCTTCTCCTCACCCTCACCAACCGTGACCGTCATCGAGGTCGTGGCCGCGTTAAACCCGGCAGGAACCTCAATATCGACCGTGTAGGTGCCCGGAACCAGCCCAGTGAAGCGGTAGTTACCGTTAGCGTCGGTGGTGGTACGACCCACCTCCACGCCATTGGCGTCCTTGAGGATCACGGTCACACCAGGCACACCCGGCTCGCCGTTATCCGCACCGTTACCATCGGCGTCATTCCACACACGATCACCGATCGTGGCGGGGGCAACCAGACCGAAGTCCACGCCCTGCACCGACGCGTCGGAGATGGTGACCGACGCCTGGGTCTCGCCCTTGCCCGTGTAGGCCTGGGTCGGAATCAGACCAGCCAGATCACCCTTGTCGGGATCCACGATCACGACGCGGTACGAGGCGGGAGCCAGACCCACAAACTGGTAGGCACCATTCTCATCCGTGGTCGCAGTCATCGGATCACCGTTCGCGTCGAGCACCGGGGTGCCATCCTCGTTCAGCAGAGCGACGGTGACGCCCTTGAAGCGCTGCTCGGAATCACTCTTGGAGTAGGAGGCGTCCGAGTCACGGTAGATCGTGCCACCCAGGTTGTATCCGCCCTTGAACGAGGCCGAGGACTCGTTGTTGGTCGGGTCATCGCCTGCCTGATCCTGGTGAGTAATACGAGCAACGTTGGTGACCAGCTTGCCCGCGCCCTCACCGGTGATCTCAACCGTGATCGTGATCTTCTTGACATCACCCTTGGCCAGGGTCAGGCCAGACAGATCCCACACACCAGTGGCCGAGTCGTAGGAGCCGTCACCCTGGGCCTCCACGAAGGAAACACCAGAGGGAAGCTCATCAGAGGCCTTCACGCCAGTGGCCACTCCCGGACCGTTATTGGTCAGCGTCAGCGTGTAGGTCACGCGCTGACCCGGGGTGAACTCGAAGGATTCCTGAGCCTGCTCATCCGGATCGGTGATCGCCTTCAGGATCGCAGTGTCAGCGGAGATACCGAAGCCCCAGTCCTGATCCAGGTTCGAGTTGTTCTCACCCGTCAGCGTCACCGACGTATTCAGGTTGAACGCCTGCGCCAGCTTGTCCTTATCGGCCTTCGCATCCTCAGACACAACCTTCTTGGCATCCACATCACCCGCAGGCGAATGCGTCAACACATCCAGCAGCGGCTCAGCCTTCAGAAGCGACTGCGGATCAACCGAGACCTTGTACTCGCCCGGCAGCAGGTTCTCGAACTTGTACTTACCCTCAGCATCCGTGGTGGTCTCGTACGTGCGAGTGATACCACCCGGACCCGTCCAGGTCAGCGTCACCTTCACACCCGCCAGCGGCTTGTCACCAGCATCAGGGGCAGACCCACCATTCTGGTTGACATCCACGAACAGCTGATCACCGATGACGCCGGTACCGACCAGACCGTAATCCACGGTCGCATCGTCCTGGCCCTGGGTAAGGCTCACCGCAGCCTCGGTGCCATTAGAGTCCGCGCCACGATCATCGCCAGCATCCGACACGGTGGCCTCATAACCCGCAGGGTTCGTGAAGGTCACCTTGTAGTCGCCGGGCAGCAGGTTCTCGAACTTGTACTGTCCGTTCGCGTCGGTAGTCACGGCCGCAACCGGGTTACCCGACGCGTCCGTCACGGCAGAGCCGTCGGCGCGGGTCAGGGTCACCGTCACGCCCGGCATGGCCGGCTCGTCGGCGTCCTGGATGCCGTCACGGTTGACGTCCATCCACACCTTGTCACCAACGGAAGCAGGCTTGACGAAACCGAAGTTCACATCGATGACCGAACCGGTCGCCTCAGCGATGGTCACGTCCGCGGTGGTCTTGTAGCGACCGGTGTAGGCCTCGGTGGGCTTGGTGCCCGCCAGAGGACCGGACGTCGGATCAACGACGCTGACCGTGTACTCGCCCAGCGGCAGACCCACGAAGGAGTACTTACCCTCGGCGTCGGTCACAGCCGTCATCGGGTTGCCGTCCTTGTCGAGGACGGGGGTGCCGTCCTTCTTGAGGAGCGCAACCGTGACGCCCGCGTACGGGGCCTCGGAGTCGCTGGAGCTGAACGACGCGTCGGCATCGTTGTAGAGCTTGCCAGCGATCGTGTAGCCGGCGGTCAGCGGCACGGACGAGGTGTTGTCCGGCTTCTTGTCGCCGATCTGATCCTGCTTCTCGATCGTGGCCGTGTTGGTCACAACCGAGCCGGCGGCGGAAGCGTCGATGGTGACGGTGATGCGCAGGGTGCGCGTCGCGCCCTTCTCGATCACCTCAGTGCTCAGGTCCCACTTGCCGGAGGCGGCATCGTAGGTGCCATCGCCCTGCGCGGACACGAAGGTCACGCCCGACGGGAGCTTATCCTGCGCGATGACGCCGGTCGCGGGGCTCGGGCCCTCGTTCGTGACGGTCAGCGTGTAGGTGACGGACGTGCCGGGGGTGAAGCCACCCGCCGGAACCTCGGCCGGCTCCGCAATCGCCTTGACGATCGCCGTGTTGGCGACGCCGGTGAACGCCCAGTCCTGGTCGTTGTTCGTCATCTTGCCGGGGCTCAGCGTCACCTTGGAGGTGAGGGAGAGCTCCTGGCCCTCAGAGGCCGTCAGGTCGCCCGACGGGGCGTGGGTCTGAGCGGTGCACTCGGGGCACACGGTGGCAAGGGAGGCCTTGTCAACAGTCACGACGTAATCGCCGGGAGCCAGGTCCTTGAACGAGTACTTGCCGTTCTCGTCCGTGACCGTGGTCAGCGTCTTCTCCACGCCCGCGGGGGTCGTGTAGGTCAGCTTGACGGTCACGCCGGCCAGCGGCTTGTCCGCACCCGAGGGCTCGGAACCGCCGTTGTTGTCGACGTCCCAGAACAGGGTGTCACCAATCGTGCCGTCGGCAACCAAACCAAGGTCAACGGTCATGTCGTCCTCGCCCTGCTTCAGAACAGGCCATGTTTGCGCGCCGTCAGAATCGACGGCAGTATCATCGCCCGCATACCTCGCGGTCTCGGAGTAGCCATCCGGGATGGTAAAGGTCACTTCATAGGGGCCGGGCAGCAGGTTCGTGAACACGTACTTGCCGTTGGCGTCCGTGATCACAGGCTTGACGACATTACCGTCGGCATCAAGGACCGGGTCCATGCCCAGCGGCTGATCCAGGGTAACGGTGACGCCGGCAACGCCGACCTCATCCGCATCCTGAATGCCGTCCTTGTTCGCGTCGAACCACACGAAGTTACCCACCGACACAGGCTTGACAAAACCAAAATCGATCCTGGTCACGTTCGGCGCGGCACTCGTCAGGGTGATCGGGTCCGGCGTCACGAGCTTGCCCTTACCAATCTGGGCACTCGTCATCGACGAGCCATACGCGAAGGTCTGCTTGTAGTCGGCCAGGTTCACGTCGGTGCCATCAACCTTCACCTCACCCGGCACGACCTCGACCTTGTACGAGCCCATCGGCAGACGGGTGAAGGTGTACTTACCGTCAGCATCGGTCTTCGTGGTGATGTCGGCGCCGGACGAATCCTTCACCGGGTTGCCGTCAGCATCGAGCAGACGAACCGTCACACCCTCGAAAGGCTTACCGGTGCCTTCGCTGAAGAACCACCAGGCTTTCACATCGTTATAGATGGTGCCCGACAGGGTGCCACCCACCTTGAAGGTCGCGCTGTCCTTGTTGTTGTCCTTGTTGGAGTCGACCTGATCGAACTCACCCAGGGTCGCCGTGTTCGTAATGGTCGAACCCTCCGTCGAGGGCTTGACCTTCACGAGGACGTACAGCGTCTCGGTACCGCCAACGTTGAGGTTGGTGTTGAGAATGCCGGACTCCATCGCACTCCAGGTGCCGGCAGCCGGATCGTAGGAAGCGGTGGCGTACACCGGGCCCGTGCAGGGGTACGTCGCACCATCCTGGCAGACACGCGTCTCGGAGGACACGTACTCCACGCCAGAAGGCAGAGCGTCGGCAACGTTCATGCCCGAGGCAACCGCCGGACCCTTGGCCTTCAGGTTCACCTTGTACAGCATGTAGTCACCCGGCATGATGACCTCGTCGGACTCAACCGTCTCGATGACACCGTTAGCGTCACGAACCGGTTCATCACCGTTCATCTTCGCCCGAGCAACCGTCTTGGTGAGCTCCACATCGGAGGACACGTTAATGCCGACCTTGGGGGCCTCGTTCGGCAGCAGGTAGGACACCTTGCCGTTGAGCATGGAGCCACCGGACATAGCCACAGAGTTCCAGGCAATCAGGTTGGCGGTGACCGGGGAGGTCATGGTCGCGACGAAGCGGATCTTCTCACCCGGCTCAATGTCGCGGTTCATCACCAGGCGGAAGCCGGTGATCTGCGTCAGGTCGGCAGGAGCGTCGCCCCACGCGTTGGGGGTACAACCGGCGGGGGCGTCGTTCATGGCGCCACCCGCAGAGAGGACCTCGCCGCGGCAGGGGTTGGGAACCGTCGAGTACTGGACCGTGATGTCCGAGGCCGGAACAGCCGTGACCTCGGGATCGCGACCCGGCTTCTCCTTCACCGACTCGAACGCCCACGCCGTGGAGTTCAGGTTCGGCTTCCAGTGGGAGCCACGGGCCTGCGAGGAGGCGGGGCCGACACCCACGTCGTTCAGGTGCGGCAGGATGTCGTAGGCCACGACCTTGGTCAGCGGGGTGTTACCCGCGTTGGAGATCGTGAAACGGTAGGCGCCGTCGGCACCCGGGTCGATCTCGGCGATCTCACCGGCCGGAACGAAGTCGGCGTTCTTGTTGCCCTTGACTTCCTTCGTGATTGCCATCGAGGGGGTCGTGGCCACGTTGAAGTCGAATGCGGCGTTACACACGTAGTCGGTGGTCGAGCCGTTCTTGTTCACGTCGAAGGTGTCGACCGCGCGGCTACCGATGCAGTAGTTCCAGTTGCGCTGGCTCTTATCCTCGGTGGTCGCCTTCGCGCCGTCGCCGGGCATGAACGCCATGGCGTCGTTCGTGTTCTTACCAGCCGGAGCCGTGGCGAGAACGTTGACGTCGAAGGACGAGTACAGGCTGCCCTCGACCGGGTCCGGAACGTTCCAACGGATGAGGGTGCGGCCGGTGTTGTTGTAGTTCTTCTCGATCTCCACCGTGACCTTGCTCAGGTCGTAGGGGGTGCCGTCGGGGTTCTTCAGCGTCGAGCGCTTCTCGGGAACGATCTTGGAAGCATCGTCCACGTCAAAGCCCACGGGGAGGAGGTCAACGATCGTGAACGGAGTGGGCGTGCCACCCTCGGACTTCGCCTTAGCGGTGCCGTTGATGAAGAAGTTAGCGGGCTTACCCACAACCACGGGGTTGGTGCGCACGACCTTGTAGGCCTGCACGGAGGGGAACTCGTCGCGCACGCGCATCCAGGAGCAGAGCTCGTCGCTCGACGCGACGACGGCGCCTGTGTCCTTATCAGTCAAAGTACCGCTGGCGCAGTTCTGGAAGCGCACGTAATCCGGGGAGGCCTGGTAGTCGTAGTACTTCTCCGGAGGGGACACAGGGTTGTAGTGCGAGGCGAAGTCCGCGGGCTCCTTCGTCGGCAGAGCGGGGTTGATCGTGCCGTAGAAGAAGATGGACGCGTTGGTCTGGGGCGCCACGTCGGAGTCGATCGTGAAGCGGGTGATCCACTCGCCCTCGGGCAGGGTGAGGCCACTCGTCTTCGTGTAGTTGACGGTCTCGTGGTTACCCTTGTTGGTCCAGTACTCGAGGGTCCAGCCACCGTTGTCCTCGTAGCCGGACTTGCCGAAAATGTTGAACTGGTAGGGGCCGACGAACGTAGGGGTGTCACAGGCTGCACCGGCGGCCTTAGCATCCTGAGAGGACCAGGTGCACGGCAGGGTATCGTCCCAGTGCGTGTGCAGCGTCGTGTTACCAGTGTTGAAGGTGCCGAAACGCCAAGGGGCCCTCATGTTGCGAACATAGTGCTGCCAGTCGCCACCGGCCTTGCTGATGCGGCCACCGACCTTACGCTCGGCGAAGCCGTGCGTGATTTCGGAGCTCTTCGTGAGGGTGGTCTTCGGGTCGTTCATGACCTCGGCGCTGATGGTTGCCTTGTTGGTGACCGTGTCATCGAGCGATACCGTACCCTCGGGGTACTTGACGGTGACGGTCGACTCGAGCGGGTTCTGCCAGAACCAGCGGTCGTAGGACCAGGTGACGGTGTGGGTCGCCGGATCGTAGACGCCACCGTCGGAGGCCGTGACGAAGACGGCCTTGGCGGGCAGCGGATCGACGACCTTGATGTTCTGGACACCAACCAAGCCGAGCGCGTTCAGGCTGTTGGACTTCATCGCGGAGCCGTTCCAGCGGATACCGACCTTGTTGGGGTTGTCCTGGTCGATCTGCTGATAGCCGTAGCGCAGCTTGTAGGTCGCCTCACCACCAACGGCGGGGAAGTTCGCCTTGTTGGTGGGGCCGCTCTTCTCGATCGCGATGTCGGTGTCGGCGGTCCACGTGGTGGTGAGCTCGTTCTCGACCTTCTCAGCATTCTGCGCGCTGAAGGTCACCTTCTGGGTGGTCGTCGAGTTGTTCGGCGCGTCGTTGTAGTTGTAGTACCAGGAGACCTGGATACGGTCGGACGTGCCGGCGGGCAGCGGATCCTTCATCTTGAAGACGTAGCGCTGCACGCGGGTGCCGTCCGGCTTGTTCTCGGTATAGGTCGCCGTCCTGGCGACGCTGTCGCCGGTGACGGGGACGACCATGTAGCCGCGCTCGATGAGCTTCAGGCCGTCCGGCGTGATGGGGCCGGGCAGCGTCAGCTCGATTTCGGCACCCTTACAGGGGGTGGTCACCGAGGAGCAGGAGAAGTTGATCGTCGTGATCTGCTCGTCGTGAATACGCAGGGTCTCCGAGTCGTTGACGACGTTCAGAGCCAGCGTCGCGGAATCGTCCGCAACGGCGCGGGCGCGGCGCGTGCGGGGCTGATCCTCGGGGGCGACCTCGGTGGCGGGAGCCTCAGCACCAGCCTCGGCGGCGGGGGCTTCGACCCCGGCCTCGGCGGCAGGCGCGTCGGCGGTCTCAGAGTTGGACGAGGCCGTGGCAGCTTCCTGGGAGGTTGCTACGTCGGGCGATTGCGTGCTTTCGTCGGCGGCGCTGGCTCGCATGGCGAGGGGTGTCAGCGACGTGACGAGAAGCGAGAGAGCGGCCAGGCTGGCAGCACCCGCAACGCCCACACGGGCGCGGAACGGACGCAGTCGAGACATCGACTTCTCCTTCTATCGTCAGAATGTGGACAGGACTTGCGCTCCAGCCTAGTGAAGGAGCAGACATCACCACCATGCCTAACAACTATCGCCTAAGCCACAACTACAACGGTGTATTTCGTTGAAATTTCGGGCATAACGGCAATGTAACAACTTCTCTGAACTCTTGGTCAGTACGAACTTTTGAGCATCAACAATAGATTTTTCAACAATTGCCGGGAAAGCATTGTCGGCATCATCAAATTATGACCACTGCAATAGGGATTAGATGATAGCCGGTCTCATATTTTAGTGACGCATCACACTCAGGTCTCACCAGTTACTTAATTACCCAGTATTCCCAAAGTGTGTGCGACGCCCCTGCACAACATGCTTCCCAAACCAACTTGCAAATTAGCTGCGCAAACACCGGATAGCTCCCCGCCCACTGGGCCAGAGAATACGAAAACCCCCGCGCTTCTTTCGAAGCGCGGGGGTTATGCGCGGAGACGGCGGGATTTGAACCCGCGAGGGGCTATGCACCCCTACCTCCTTAGCAGGGAGGCGCACTCGACCGGACTATGCGACGTCTCCAGTGCCGACTACTTTAGGGCATTTTCGCCGCGAGCGCGAACGTGCACCCGCCGCGACGCCCGTGGGCGGCCGGCTCGGCGGAGGGCGAGGGATTCGAACCCCCGGTGCCATTGCTGACACAACGGTTTTCAAGACCGTCTCTTTCGGCCACTCAGACAGCCCTCCAGACGCGGAACATCCTACAGGACGGGGCCCGGGGATGCGACCCTCGCATCCCCGGGCCCGAGCCCATCAGACATCCGATGCGTCAGCCGCGCAGCCCGAAGAAGTTCCAGGACTTCTTATCGGGGGCCGGTTCCTCGGGGCGATCGAGGAGGCCGCGCGAGAGAGCGGGGGCCGTTGGCGGCCACAGCGGCAGGCGGATCGCGAGCGTCGCCTGGACGGCATGGTAGACGTCCCAGCGCGACGACTTGGCGGGCTGGACGTTCTCGTTGCGGGGACCGAGGCGACGCACCCATCGACCGGGCTGGCTGATGAGGTAGTCGTGGATGTAGTCGACGAAGGAGCGGTAGCAGTGCTCGAAGTGCTCGACGTCGGAGACGCGGGCGCCGTCGTCCAGCATGGCGCGGCGCACGGCGACGGTGGCGCACACGCCCTCGCAGACGACCCACTGCTGATGCTCGTCCTCGCCGGGCACGGGGTCGCCCTCGTCATTGACGCCGGTGGAGAAACCGGGGTTGCCGTCGGTGCGACGCCATCCGTCGACGCGTGCACGCTCGAAGAGCTCGGTTCCCATCTCGAGGAGGTAGTCGGGCACGGTCCAGCCCATCGACCGCAGGCCCGCGCGCACCTGCAGCGCAAAGCGACCGAGCTGCATGGAGTGGCCGGTCACGTAGCCCTCGTAGTAGCGGCGTCCGTCGTTGAGGAGCTTGCCCGCCTCGGGGCTGGGCTCCCACTTCTCGTCGAAGAACTCGGGGATGCGCCAACCGTTCTTTGAGGCAACCTTGTACGCAAAGGCCGTCATCTTCTCGGCGCGATCAAGCCATTCGGGCTCGGTCGTGGCCTCGGCCGCGGCCATGTAGGCCTCGATCGTGTGGATGAGGGTACCGAGTGTGTGCACGGGGACGGGCTCATTGAAGGCCTCGTCGTATTGATCCCACACGAGGCCGTAGTCGTCGGCCCACAGCTCCTTCTGCTCCTCGAGCATGCGGTTGAGCAGCTCGTGGGCTCCGGGGCGGTTCGCGACCGTCGCGGCGGCGACGCCCAGCAGCGCGTACACCGTGTGGTACTGCGACTTGACGCGCGCGTCCTCGTCCCACGGCACGCCGTGGCCATCAGCGTCGGGCTCAGGCTTGATCGCGAACCACATGCCGCCGTTGACGGGGTCCGTGAAGTAGCTGGTGAGCGCCTTGACGGCGTGGTCGGCGTAGCGACGAGTGCCAGGCAGACCCATGAGCGCACCGAGCGAGAACACGTAGGCCATGCGACCCGTGACGGCCAGGTCGATCGATCGGGTCGGGTCGGGCTTTCCATCGGCGTCGAGGTGCGCGAAACCAGTCGCGACAATCGCGCCTTCTGCCTCTTCAATGAGTGCCTGCATGTGGCCGCTCAGCCAACGGTTATGTTCGATGGAATCAAACCATCCCACGATGTTCCTCCTGACAACACAGTCACGGTCTGCGGTGACCGACATCTCATAGGATAGTCGCTCGGCGCCGATTTTGGGAAAACGTGCATATCCCTTTTTCTTCCCCGGGGACGAGGCCTGGGCAGCCCCCGCTCCCACCTGACCTTTTTCGCCCTCCCAGCCACGGCCTCGAACAAGAGAAAACAAGGAAAAGTCCACGCCGTGGGACGGCGCTACCCACAAGAGGACGTAACGTGCAACACTGTCCCTATGCATGAACGAGCTGGCACACGTGCCCTACCTGAAGACCTCATCAACGTCGACGATGTCATCTCCGCTTACTACGACATCACGCCCGACCCGACCGACGTGGGACAGCGCGTCGTGTTCGGCACCTCGGGTCACCGCGGATCCTCGCTGGACGCCAAGTTCAACGAGGCGCACATCATCGCCATCACCGCTGCGATCATCGAGTACCGCGCCTCCCAGGGCTTCAACGGTCCTCTGTTTATCGGCCGCGACACCCACGCCCTGAGCGAGCCCGCGTGGCGCACCGCCCTGGAGGTCCTCGCGGCCGCCGGCATCGACACGCGCATCGACTCGCGTGGCTCCTACACGCCCACCCCCGCCGTGTCCGTCGCCATCCTCGGCGCGAACGGCGCCCCGGGTAACCTGCGCACCGAGGGCGACGGCCTGGCCGACGGCATCGTCGTCACCCCCAGCCACAACCCCCCGCGCGACGGCGGCTTCAAGTACAACCCGCCTCACGGCGGCCCCGCCGACACCGACGCGACCGGCTGGATCGCGGCGCGCGCCAACGAGCTCCTCGACTCGGGCGAATGGAAGAACGTTCCCCGCGTCACCGGCTCGGACCTGCTGCACGACCCGAACATCAAGCCCTTCGACTACCTGGACTTCTACGTCTCGCAGCTCGACCAGGTCATCGACATCGAAGCCATCCGCAAGGCGGGCGTGCGCATCGGTGCGGACCCGCTCGGCGGCGCGTCGATCGACTACTGGGCCGCCATCGGCGAGCACTACGGCCTCGACCTGACCGTCGTGAACCCCGAGGTTGACCCGGCGTGGCCGTTTATGACCCTGGACTGGGACGGCAAGATCCGCATGGACTGCTCCTCGCCCTACGCGATGGCGTCCCTGCGCGAGGCCATGACCCCCGACGCCGAGGGCAATACCCCCTACGACATCGCGACCGGCAACGACGCGGACTCGGACCGTCACGGCATCGTCACCCCCGACGGCCTGATGAACCCGAACCACTTCCTGGCCGTCGCCATCGAGTACCTGTTCACGCACCGCCCCGGCTGGAACGCCGACGCGGCCGTGGGCAAGACCCTCGTGTCCTCCGCGCTCATCGACCGCGTCGTGGCCTCCATGGGCCGCGACCTCATCGAGGTGCCCGTGGGCTTCAAGTACTTCGTGCCCGGCCTGCTGTCCGGCACCGTCGGTTTCGGCGGCGAGGAGAGCGCGGGAGCCTCGTTCCTGCGCAAGGACGGCACCGTGTGGTCGACCGATAAGGACGGCATCATCCTGGCGCTGCTCGCCTCGGAGATCCTAGCCGTGACCGGCAAGACCCCCTCCCAGCTGCACGAGGAGCAGGTCGAGCGCTTCGGTGCCTCCGCCTACGCCCGTATCGACGCTGCCGCCTCCCGCGAGGAGAAGGCGAAGCTCGCAGCCCTGTCTGCGGACGACGTGACCGCGACCGAGCTGGCCGGCGACCCGATCGTCGCCAAGCTGGTGCGTGCGCCCGGCAACGACGCGCCCATCGGCGGCCTGAAGGTGACAACCGAGTCCGCGTGGTTCGCCGCGCGCCCGTCGGGCACCGAGGACGTCTACAAGATCTACGGCGAGTCCTTCAAGGGTGCCGAGCACCTGGCCCAGGTCCAGGAGGCCGCCAAGCAGGTCGTGTCCGACGCCCTGAACGGCTGACGCTCTGACGCTGCCCGCTCACGCGGGTTGCGTAAGGGGGGCGGCGCTCAATCGAGCGCCGCCCCCCTTCGCTGTCTAGCAGACTCCTCAGTTGGATTTCGTCACGACTGCGTGCCTGCGGCCGCGTCGGCGAACCAGTCCGGCACGCGTCCCGGAATATCCGCCAGTTCCTGGGGATTAGTGGATGTTCCATCGCTGCGCAGATCACCCGTGTAATAGTTCATCATTGTCAACCCGATACCCGACACCACGATGTGTACGGTCGCTCCGTATCGTTCGCTCGTCCAGGCAAGGACCGTGTCGCTGCCACGGCCATCATCCTCATAGACGTGTTCACGGAAATCGAAACCGAGGGGCCCCAGCTCTGTGTCAAACGCAGCGCGCACCCGGGCAGGATCGCGCTCTTCGAAATTGTACGTACGCGACACCATCGAGAACAGAACCTGGTCACCAACAACGTTACGGTAGATGTAATCGTTGCCGTCGTAGCTCCTGTAGTTCTCACGCGTCATCAGTGTGTCGCGCGCACGAATGATCGCCGGCTCTACGTCTCGCTTGAACGCCTCAATAGGTTCAAGCGACGCGGCCCGTTCCAGGTTTTCCTTCTGTTCCGGGTTCATTCCTTTTCCTCCTCCGAACGGTACGCACGCGGCGCACACCACTGCTAGAACAACCGCGAGCGCTCCGACGAGCGGGCGCCTCACTTCTTACCTCGGCCCGCGATGACCCGAGAGATATCGTCGAGCGCCTTGCTACCCTCGTTGAAGTATCCGCCGTGCTTCTGGAACGGATAGGGCTGCGACTCGTCGATCTTGTCACCGACATCGCCGGACAGGTGGTTATAGCCCGGCATCTTGGCGGGATTCTTTCCGAATCGGCCGTCGTCTCCTATGCCCTGGACCATGTCCTGCTTGTAGTCCGTGGCACTGACCCAGGCGTGTCCCTTCTCAAGCTTGAACTCGGAGACATCCTGGACACCCGAACCCGGAGAGCCGAACTGGATGAGGTCGTCCACGACGCCGGGATTGACCTTGGTGAGCGCGATGCCGGCGGTCGTCGACCCGAAGGAGTGGCCGGCGACGCTAATATGCGCGTCGCCCGCCGGACCGGCTTCGCGCGACGCATCCAGGCCATTGAGGAATCCGGACAGCTTATCCGCGCCCCTCCGGGCGTAGCCAATGTCCGCTACCTCTGCGATGTTCTGGGGTGCCTCGTAGCCAAGGTAGGAAACGATCGCAACCCCGTCACCCGGAGCGTGTTTCTGAACATTCTTTCGCATGATACCTGCACGCGTGTCATAGTCGTCCAAGTTCTCGGCGACGTTGGAGTACAGGCCGGGAACGACCACACCGACATGAGCGGCCGTGTCGACGTTGCCCTGGGCGACGGCTGCGGTAACGTGCTTGCCCGAGGTCTCCAGGCTCAGGAGCTGGCGGGGCACACCGTCCTGATCTTCCCTCTTGATTGTGTCCTTGACATTATGGAGCGACTTCACACGCTCTTCGACAAGCTCCAGCTCCTGGCGCTCACGACGCGAAGGATGCGCGCCGTAGCGCTGCTTGAGACGCTCAAGCTTCTTCTCTTCCCTCTTGGTGGCATCGTCCAGGTAAATACGGTTCGCCTTGTTACGCGACGTTCCGTCGATACCGTTCAGGTTGCCGATCTCCTGGGGGTGAGCCTTGATCATCTGCTCTTTTTCGGCGTCGCTGAGCGACGACCACCACTTGGCCACTTCCTTCTCGGAGGCGCTCTTGGGCGGCAGCTTCAGATCCTTCTTCGGGACGCGCGTTCCCTTGGTCGACCCATTCGCGTAGGAGCTTGCTCCACCACCCAGGGCCGCGAGCTTGCTCTGCGCGTTCTGGACAACACTTCTCGCCTTCTGGACAATCGCGCTCACCTGGTCGGACACGATCTTCATGTTCTTCTTGATCGTCGCCGCATCGGCCGGAGACACGTTATGCGGGCCCACGTACTGAACGGACCCATCCGCCCCGATGTGAAGGGAGTGGTTCGCGGCGGTGCCGTCGAGCTTCCTGGCGGCCTTTCCGACCGTTTCAGCTCCCTCCGAGGCCTCGCTGAGGACGTTCGCGAGAGCCGTGAGCTTTTCTTCCTGCTTGTCAACCTCCGCACAGAGCTTCAACATCGCAAGACGGGCAGCATCGACCGTATTTCCCTGACCGGTCAGGGAGTTCACGTTGGATTGAAGACTCTCAGACGCATTCCTGAGCGACTGTGCACTCTTTTCATATGCCTGCGCTTGCTGGCTGAGGGATGAGCCCTCCCATTGCAGGAGATCAGACCACTTCATTATTACGACTGCCCTCCGAGTTCTGCGCTAAAGCGATTGAATCCCAGGATCGGATCCACCCCCGGGGTCGGATTTCCCATCTGGGGCAGCGTCACGGGAGGCACCTTGGGAAGGTCGATAGCAGGTTTCGGAAGGGGGCGCGGACCAGTCGGCCCCGTGATGATCGGATCCAAGGGCTTGAGCGGACCGACGGGGTTATAGGGCATGGGCTCAACCTTCGGCCGACCTGTGCCGGGGTTCGGTCGGCGGTGGCCGCGAGTCCCCTCGCCCCCGTGGTGGCCCCCCCTCTGCTTGCCCGGGTCACCGGGAAGACGCGGGCCGCGCGTAGGCGGATTGCCACCGCCGATCGGCGAGGGAAGAGGAACCAGTCGCGGGTTCTTACGACCGTCTCCGCCGCCACCTGGACCCGAGTGACCGCAGTCGTCACCGTTGACAATCGAGCCGATGAGCTGGCCGTTCTCTTCCTCTGCGGCGATGAAGTCTCGTTCGGCAGCCTCGAGCGAGTCGGCACATTCCTCGAGCTTCATGCTGGTCTTCATGCACTGGTCGGCGAGCTTCTCTTCGGCTGCCTGCATGGGTGAGGCCAGGTCAGCGCCGGGCATCGCGGAGGCGAACGCACTCGCCCCTCCTTCCGGGCGTGCAGACCGGACGGCGTCTGCGGTTTCACGCGAGGTCGCGGCGAGCTTCGGGAACTCACCCGCAACAAAGGACAGATCGCTCATCATTTACTCCATTGAATACTGACCAGTGACACACACAATATTACCGGATGGATATAGACGGCGCACCGCTTCACCATAGCTGCGCCGCACATTGTTCTTGTAGCCCATCACCCAATTTCACCGTTTTTATCCCTAGAAAAGTACGTGCAGGGCCGCTACCTTGGCACTGTCCCCAGATGGGAACAACGGCAACGCCCACCGACTCCAGGAGCCCCACATGAGCGAGGCATCCCGCCCACCCGCACACGACGCGGGACCGGATGCGCCAGCCCAGGCCTCGTCGATAGCGACGAGGCCTCCCATCCCCCGGCTGCCCGTCGGCCGCCTCGCGTTCCTGCTCCTCGCGGGCGTCGCGCTCCTGGCGGGACTGGACGCCTCCCTCGTGCGCCTGGGGGCGCTCGCCCCCGTGGCTTCGACGAGCCTGGGGACCGTGCACGGACTCCTCATGATCTACGGGTTCCTGGGCACCGCGATCTGCCTCGAGCGCGCGGTCGCCCTGCAGTCCGACGGGCGGCGCGCGTGGGCGTACGCCGCTCCCCTACTGACCGGAGCCGGCGGCGTCAGTGCGGTCGTCATCTCCCTGAACGAGGGGGCGCGCGCGGCGCTCGCGAACCTCCCGATCCCACGCTACCTGGCCGCCCACCTGCCCGGATTCGCGACCGAGCGGATGATGCCCGGCTTCCTCATCACCCTCGGCATGGCGCTGCTGACGGCGATCTACTGCTACGTGTGGGCGCGCCGTCAGGCCACCCACGCGGTCCTCATCCAGCTGATGGGCGCTCTCATTGGCCTGGGCGGCATCCTCCTGTGGTGGCGAGGCCTGGAGACGCCGCGCGCAGTGCCCTGGTGGCTGGCCTTCCTGATCGTCACGATCGTCGGCGAGCGCGTCGAGCTCGCACGCCTCGCCTTCGCGTCCGGCTCCACCGAGCGGCGCATCACCGCCGAGAGCGCCGCCCTCATGGTGGGCCTGACCGTCGCGCTTTACTCCCCCGCGATCGGTTACCCGCTGATCGGGCTCTCCCTCGGTGTCCTCGCGGCGGACACCGCGTGGCATGACGTCGCGCGCGGCACCGTGCGCATGAGCGGCCTGCCTCGCCTGGCGGCCGTGTGCATGCTGAGCGGATACGCGTGGGCGCTTGTACCCGCGTTGATGTGGGTCATCGCTCCGCCCGCTTTCGACGGATACGGCTACGATGCCGGCGTCCACGCGATCACGATCGGCTTCGTCGTCTCGATGCTGCTGGCCCACGCGCCCGTCATCATCCCGGCGGTCGCCCGGCGCGAGGTCCCGTACCACCCCGCCATGTGGGTCCCCTTCGCATTCCTGCAGGTCTCCCTCCTGCTGCGTCTCCTCGCGGGCGCGCGCGAGGCCGCCTACCCGTGGCGCCTGGGCGGCACCCTCGGGGTCGTCGGCATGCTCCTCTTCGTCGCCACGACGTTGACGGTGACGATTCGCCGGGCGCGCGCCAATGCTCGGGAGGCCCGATGAACAAGCCTCGCGTTCCGCGCACCGACCGCGCGACCTCCGTCTGGATGTGCGTGGCGGCCATCGCCGCCGCGGTCACGATTGTCGCTCGAGGCCGCATCCCGCAGAACCTGTGGACGATGATCCACCTAGTGACCCTGGGCGTCCTGTCGAACGGGATCTTCCAGTGGTCCTGGTACTTCACGCGCGCGCTCGCTCACCTGGCCCCGGACGACCGGCGCGCGGGGCGGGACAACACCGTGCGCATCATTGCGTTCAACCTTTCCCTGCTGCTCCTCATCGGCGGCATGTGGTCGGGCTTGTGGCACGCGACCGTCACGGGCGCGACCGTTGTCGGGTTGATCGCGGCCTGGCACGGGTGGGCGCTGCTCACCGCGTCCCGCGAGCGCCTGGCTTCGCGTTTCGCGGTCATCATCCGCTACTACATCGCGGCCGCGTTCTTCCTGGTGCTCGGCGCGACGCTGGCGGGTTTCGTCACGGCGGCCATGTTCGACGCGGACGCTCCCGCGTGGCTGGCCGAGGCCCGGGATCGCCTGACGGTCGCCCACGCGCTGGCGGGTGTCGCCGGATGGGTGGGCTTGACGATGGGCGGGACCCTGGTGACGCTGGGGCCGACCGCGATGCGCACGCGCATGGATCCGCGTGCCGTGTCCTTCGCGACGAGCGCCCTGCCCCTGTGGGTGGCCGCGCTTCTCATCGCCGTCACGGGCGCTGTGGCCGGGTCGATGCGCGTTGCCTCGGTGGGCCTCCTCATCGTCGTGGGCGCGGCCACCCTGGGCGTGGGCGTTCCGCTGGTCCGCGTGGCGCTGAAGAAGGGCCCGGCGGAGTACGGCGCGTGGTCCCTCATGCTGGGCGCCGCCTGGATCCTCATCGCCGGCGCGGGAGCGTCCCTGCGCGCCTTCGGGGCGGCGGACGCGACCGGGCTGCGCTCGGCTTTCCTCGCGTGGATGCCGATCCTGGGCGCGGCCGGGCTGGGCCAGCTCTTCGTCGGCGCGCTCACCTACCTGATGCCCGTCGTGATTGGCGGCGGCCCGTCCGCGGTGCGCGTCGGCGTCGGCGTGCTCGAGGCCGGGGCGCCCATCCGGGAGGCCGCTCGCAACGTGGCCGCGCTCCTCGCGCTCGCCGTCGCGTCCCTGGGCGGAACGTCCGCCGAACGCCTCACCATCGCCGCGTGGGTGGTCCTGCTGGCCACCTACGTCGTCGACATCGTCCTCATGGCCCGCTGCGGCGTGGCCCAGGCGCGCGCCAAGCGCGCCGCCGATTCATACCCCACCACGCAAGGAGGCCGCCGTGGCTGACCTGAACCTGTCCGCTTCGCCGTCGTCGGGAGGCGAGAAGCCGAAGACGCCCGCCCCGAAAGGCCCCGCGACGGGAACCCCCAAGCTGCGCATGAGTCCTGCGGGCGATCACTCGCCCGTGAGCCGCACAGCCGGAGCAATCGTCGGCGTCGTCTCCGTCGTGGCGCTCGCTCTCGCAATCTTCCTGTCCAACCCGTCCGCGCCCACGACGCAGGGCACGGGAACGGGGACCGGGACCACGGCCTCGTCGGTGACGCCGACCGGGCACACGACCCGCGTGTCCGTGGGCGTCGACGGAATGGCGTTCACGCCCAACCACATCGAGGTGCCGGTCGGCGATCGCCTCATCGTCGACTTCACGAACTCGGGGGACCAGCGCCACGACCTGGTGTTCGAGACGGGCGTATCCTCCGGGTCGCTCGCCGCGGGTGAGACGAAGGAACTCGACCTCGGTGTCATCTCCGGCGACGTCGAGGGCTGGTGCTCCCTGCCGGGTCACCGCGAGATGGGCATGACCCTGCACGTGCAGGCCACGGGCGCGTCATCGTCGTCCTCGTCCTCCTCGGGGACCTCGGCCTCGGGTAGCCACGCGCACCACGGGCACGACCACGGCCAGGACGCCGCCGCAGGACCGGCCACCCCGACGGCCCTGACGGACTACGCGGCGACGATCGACGCACGCGACCCTGCGCTGCCGCCCGCCACGAACGAGACCGAGCGCCACTACACCTTCACGGTCACCGAGCAGACCGTCAACGTCACGAGCTCTCTCACGCGCGAGACGTGGACCTTCAACGGGGACGCACCCGGCCCAATCCTGCACGGACACATCGGCGACACCTTCCACATCACGCTCGTCAACAACGGGACGATGAGCCACTCGCTGGACTTCCACGCGGGCCTCGTCGCCCCCGACAACGTCATGCACTCAATCGAACCCGGGCAGACCCTCGAGTACACCTTCGTCGCGAAGAACGCGGGCATCTGGCTCTACCACTGCTCGACCGCGCCCATGTCGATGCACATCGCGAACGGCATGTTCGGGGCCGTCATCATCGACCCGACCGACCTGGATAAGGTCGACCGCGAGTACGTCATGGTCGCCTCCGAGCTCTACCTGGGCGCGGACGGGCAGCCCGCTGACGCCTCACTCCTGTCGGCCCTGCAGCCCAACGCGATGGCCTTCAACGGCGTGCCCTTCCAGTACAAGGCTCACCCGATCCAGGTCAAGACCAACGAGCGCGTGCGCGTGTGGGTCATGGACGCGGGCCCGAACCTGGCGACCACCTTCCACGTCGTCGGCACCCAGTTCGACACCGTGTGGCGCGAGGGTGCCTACGTGATCCGAGGCGGCGGAAGCGGCGGCGGCTGGGGGCAGGTCCTCACGCTGGGCGCCGCCGAGGGCGGATTCGTCGAGTTCACACCGCTCGAGGCCGGCCACTACGCGTTCGTTAACCACGCTCTCTCCCTGGCGGAAAAGGGCCAGCTCGGCGTCTTCGAGGTGACCGACTAGACCTTTCCCCGCTCCCCGGCCACGGCCTCGTCCTTTTTGACGAGGCCGTGGCTTTTTTCGCGGTATCCCCTCCCCTCGCGGAGGGTCCGAATGGTTACGAACGCCCCATTCCACGTGGCTTTCGGGACGCTGCCCCGGCGATAGAATGGATGGATGCTCGGCACCTATCTTGACATTCTGCGTTACCGCCAGTCCTGGAAATTCTCCGCGGCTGGACTTGTGCTACGCATGCCGATGTCCATGGTGGGATTGTCAACAATCCTCATGGTGCGCACCGAGTACGGAAACTACACGCTGGCCGGCGCGGTTTCCGCCGTCAACATCATCGTCATGGCACTGTGCGCGCCCATCCTCGCGCGCCGCGTCGACCGCTACGGGCAGCTGCGCGTCATGGGCCCCGCATGGACTATCTCGGTCCTGTCGATGTCTGCGCTGGTCGCGGCCGTCTTCATGCACGCCCCGGCGTGGACGCTCTTCATTCCGGCCGCCCTCGCGGGCGCCACGTGGGGGGCGCCCGGCGCGCTCGTGCGCTCGCGCTGGTCGACGATCCTGCACAAGCCCGGACAGCTGACGACCGCCTACGCCCTCGAGTCCGCGGTCGACGAGTTTGTGTACATCGTGGGCCCCGTGCTCTCCACGGTCCTGGGCACCGCGGTGCACCCCGCGACCGGCCTCATTATCTCAATCGTCAGCCTGGCGGTGGGCGGCGCTCTCTTCCTGTCGCGCCGCGGCTCTGAGCCCGCGATCATCCCCTACGATCCCAGCGCCCCGCGCGAGTCCGTTATCCGCAAGCCCGTCGTCCTCGTCATGGCCGCGACCTACATCGGCATGGGCATGACGTTCGGCGCGATGGAAGTGTCGATGGTCAGCTTCACCGAGGAACTGGGCTCCCCCGCGCTTGGCGGCATCCTCCTCGCCCTCTTCTCGATCGGCTCCCTGACGGCCGCCCTCGTGTACGGCGCACGAACGTGGAGGCGCCCCACCTGGCAGCTCTTCGTCATCGGCGTGATCGCGATGGCGATCGGCATGAGCCTGTTCCCCGTGGCGTTCAACGTCTGGACGATGGCCATCGTCATCCTCATCACGGGCCTCACCTGCGCCCCCACGATGACGAACGTCAACGTCATCATCCAGAAGTCCGTCTCCCCCGCAAAGCTCACCGAGGGCCTGACCTGGATGTCCACCTCGATCAACCTGGGTACCTCGCTGGGCACGGCGATCGCCGGACCCGCGATCGACGCGATCGGTGCGCGCGGCGGCCTGTTCACCATGGCCGGCGCAGGGTGGGCGATGGTCCTCCTCATGCTGATCGGCCTGCCCGCGCTGCGTAAGGGCACAGCAGCCACCCCCAAGCCCACGCTGCCCCTCGACTAAGGACGGATTCCCTTCGATTCTTGCGCCCGCACGGGCGCGAGGACCTATGATTGCCCTCATGCGCCTCCGACCGCCCCTCATCGACGACGAATCACCGTCGCTCGCGCTCGCCCTGACGGCAGGCGTGGGTGAATTTGCCTCGTCTCTGCTGGTCGCCGCCATGTCGCAGGGCTGGTATTACCCGGGCGTGGTCGGATTCGGCGGCATCGGCTCCGAGCGCAGCGCCCGCATCCTCGGCCGCGTCCTCATGGCGCGCGGCGACGACGGTCGTTCCTGGCTGCAGACCCGGCGCGGGTGGCGCCAGTTCTTCAACGCGCAGGTCCCCCGCCAGCCCGTACTCATCACGGTCGGCAACGCGCGCCGACTCGCATTCGCGGACCGCGGCGGATTCGTCGACATGACGGTTCTGGGCCACGGCCTCGAACCCGGCTGGCACGACGCGACCATCCAGGTCCTGCACGCGGGCGACGTGCGTGCGCTCGGCCTGTCCGAGGACACCGCCGCCAAGCTCGCGACCACTCTGCGCACGGCGACCCCGTTGCCCGCCCCGGCCTCGGCGATGTACGAGCGCCCCCGCAAGGGCCGCATCCGCGCCGGCCGCCCCACCTCCGTACGACTGCGCATCGTGTCGGATCATGAGCATTTCGGCGTGGTTTCCGACATCGATGACACCGTCATGGTGTCGATGCTGCCGCGACTGGTCACGGCCGCGAAGCACGCCTTCCTGGACCGCGTGTCTTCACGCGAGGCCGTCCCCGGCATGGCGAACCTGCTGACGACGCTGACGACGTCGTCGGCCTCGTCGGAGGGTGTGCCCGAGGGCACCCACTCCCCCATCATGTACCTGTCCACCGGCGCGTGGAACGTCGTGCCGACGGTGCGTTCCTTCCTGGAGCGCTCCGGCTACCCGGCCGGCGGCTTCCTCATGACGGACTTCGGCCCCTCGAATACGGGATGGTTCCGTTCGGGGCCGGAGCACAAGCGCCGCGAGCTGCGCCGCCTGGCCCGCATGTTCCCGCACATGCGTTGGCTCCTCGTCGGCGACGACGGGCAGCACGACCCGGAGATCTACGCGGAGTTCGCTCGCGAGTTCCCGCAGTGCGTCGCCGGCATCGCGATCCGCTCCCTGTCCGAGATCGAGCAGTTCATGGCGCACGGCAGCTTCGAGGCCATGGTGCCCGACGCCCTGTGGACCGTCCCCGAGTCCGTCCCCGTCTGGTACGGGTCGGACGGCGAGGCACTCCTGGAGAACATACGAGGCCGTGGCACGGCCGGGCCTCTGACCGGCCGCTGAGCGCAACGCCCCCATCGCCCGCGGCTCTCTTCGGTCAACGAGCGGCGCAGCCGATGCGAAAAGGCCGCCCACTCGGGGCGGCCTTTCGTCTGTCTCAGTCCTACTTCGTGCCCGACATCGGTCGGCACTTCGCGGGCTGCTCGATCGAGTCGTTGGACTTGAGGACTCGCTGCACGTCCTCGGCGCTCATCGTGTCGTCGTAGAAGGTGCCGAGTTCGACCTTGACGGTGGCGTCCTCCGCGTCGCTGAGGCGCACGTGGGAGCCGGGGAAGAATCGAGCCACCGAATAGGCGGCGTCCACCGAGTCAGCGCGTGCGGTGATGCGCACCTTGCCGGTGTACTCGGTGTCCGAGTTCGCCGGTTCCTCGGTCTGGAAGCCGGCGGTTGAGAGCATATCCGTGGCCTTGGAGGCCAGGCCCTGGTGCTGAGTCGTGTTGATGACCGTGACGGTGACCTGCGAGGGGGCCACGGGCTTCGCGTCCGCCGTCGGACACGGGATGTCACCGGTCTCGGCATACTTGACCTTGACGGAGAAGTCGTTGCCGAACGGGACGGGAACGATTCCCGTGAACACGAGGGCGGCCGCCACCGCGGCCACTATCATCGCGATGCCGATGACAGCGAACGTCGTGTTCTGGCGCTGCTGACGCTCGCGCAGGAAACGCTGACGCGGAGTGAGGGCAGGGCGGGGCGCGTTCGGAGTACTCACAGTATCCACCCTAGCTAATAGGGGCGGCCCGAGGCCAGACAACGCCCCGTCAGGCACATTACATCTCGCCCACGCGTCCCACTCAGCGTTACAGTTAGGTCACCCTGAGTAACGGGGACATTCCACGCGCTACCGCCCCTCGAAGGGCGCCGACGCGCACGAGGCACCCCGGCCTCGTTCACCCCCACCGAAAAGAGGACCGCGATGAGCTTCCTGGATTCCGACCTGCTCGCCCGCATCCACGAGCGCGCCGCCGACGCGGACGCCACCAACGCCTACCCCGAGAAGGATCTGGAGGAGCTACGCGAGGCCGGATACCTGTCGGCCTTCGTTCCCACCGAGTTCGGTGGCGCGGGCCTGAGCCTCACCGAGATCGCCGCCGAGCAGACGGCCCTGGCCAAGGCCGCTCCCGGCACGGCACTGGGCATCAACATGCACCAGATCATCGTCGGCCTCGGCCGCTACCTGGGCGCCCACGGCAACGCGCGCGGTGAGCAGATCCTGCGCGACGCGGTCGCCGGCGAGGTCTTTGGCTTCGGCATCTCCGAGCCGGGCAACGACCTCGTGCTCTTCGGTTCGACGACGCGCGCGACCGCGACCGCAGACGGCGGCTACTCCTTCGAAGGCACCAAGATCTTCACCTCCCTGTCCCCCGTGTGGACGCGCCTGCTCATCTTCGGGCGCGCGGAGACCGAGGAGGGCCCCAAATCCGTGTTCGGCATCGTCCACCGCGACGACGAAGGCTACTCGATCAAGGACGACTGGAACACGCTGGGTATGCGCGCCACCCAGTCCATGACGACCCTGCTCGAGGGCGTCACCGTGCCCGAGGAGCGTATCCTCACGATCACAGATCCCGGCCCGAGTGCCGACCCGGTCATCTTCGGCATCTTCTCCCACTTCGAGATCCTGCTGGCCGCCACCTACCAGGGAGTCGGCGAGCGCGCGGTCGAGGTGGCCGCCGAGCACGTGGCGAAGCGCCGCTCGGTGAAGAACCAGACGACCTACTCCAACGACCCGGACATCCGCTGGCGCATCGCCGAGGCCGCCCTCATCATGAACGCGGTCGGCCCGCAGATCCGCGAGCTTGCGCGCGACATCGACGAGGGCGTGGACCGCGGTCGCTCGTGGATGCCGCAGCTGTCCGCCGCGAAGAACGCGGCCGCCGAGGCCACGCTTCGTGCCGTCGAGCAGGCCATGCGCGCGTGCGGCGGCAGCGCCTACTACAACACGCACGAGCTCTCGCGCCTGTACCGCGACGCGCTCGCCGGCCTCTTCCAGCCCTCCGACCAGGAGTCCCTGCACGCCGCGTGGGCAAACCTGATCCTGGGCCCCATCGAGAAGGCCCAGTAGGCTTGCGCAGACTTAAGGGGCGGGCCCGAGGATGTCCTCGGGCCCGCCCCTGTTATGCGCGTGATGTCAGTCGTTCCAGCTGAACTTCTGGGGACCGATCTCGCCGGTCGTACCGGTCATCCAGCCGCCGCGTGCCAGCGCGAACGACTGGCCGGTCTTCGTATTCCAGCAGCTAATGCCATCCTGCGTGGAGTGGCAGGCGTAGTCGCCCTTGGCCGCTGCGGCGCCGTACGCGAGGGCGTTGCCGCCGCCCGGCACCGCGGCCTCGCAGGACTGGCCCGCCTTGTCCTTCGAGGCGGTGAGGACGCCGACCTGGCTGCCGGAGCAGGAGGCGTATCCGTCCTCGGCCCAGTCGGATTCCTTGATGCCGCAGCTAACGCCGTCAGCGGTGAAGGAGCAGGTGATGTTGCCGGACGGGGACGAGAAAGAGTCCACGGTGATCGCACCGGCGGGCGCCGGGTACTTGACGGGTTCCTCCGTGGTCGCGCTCGGTGAGGGCGTCGCGTGTGCCGGCGCCGAAGAGGAGGCCGAGGGGGTCGCGTCCGAGCTCGTGGCCGGGCCCTCGTATCCGCGCGTGAAGACGTAGATGACGAAGCCGAGGAGGATCACTGCGATCAGGCCTAGGATGCCCAGGACGAGGCCCATCATCGGGAAGCCACGGCGTTCCTTTTCTTCCTTCGGCGCAACCTCCTGCGAGGCAGTGGGCTGCACCTGGTAGGAGGCGCCGGCGCCCCGGTAGGCCTGCGGCGTGGACTGGGGCCGCGCGGGGGTACCCGACGCGCTCGGGTAGGACGAGCCGGAGGACGCGCTCGGGTAGACGGCGGTCGCCTCGGGATCCTGTGCTCCCTTGCTGCCCATGATGGAATGACGCTGCACCTGGGCGACGACCTGCTCGCGAGCACCCACCTGCGGGACGGGAGCATTCGTGCCGACGACAGCCGAGTAGGGGGTGGTGCGCTCGACCTGCGAGTAAGAGTTCACGCCGCCCTGACCGAGGACGTACATGCCGGATTCGGAGGTGCGGATCGACGAGCCGGCGACCGCGCCGGACACGTCTCCGTGCATGACGAGGTAGCCGTTGGAGTCGATGTAGCCGTCATAGTCGTCGCGAGCCTCGAGGGCCGCGTTGACCTGCGGGTCGTTGAACTGGTGCAACCAGTCGAGCAGCCCGCGGTACGCGTGCGGATGCGCGGCCACGACCGGGCGCAGCTCGGGGTAGCGGTACGCCAGCTGGCGCAGCGCTTCGGCGTCGGTCGACGGGTCCTGGGCAGCCGCCGCAGGATCGTCGAAGTGCAGCTCTTCAGCCATCGAAACTCCAGACTTCATGGTCACGAGGTTGTTACACAATACCGCGATCAGTGGTCACAAGTGAAACCTTCCCCATATTTTTTCCCAACATGCGGCGCTGTCACTTGACAAATGCTCTACGAGTCCCCACGGAAGATAAACCTGTCAAAGTCCAGCGTTTCGATGTCCCGCGCGAGGGAACGAACCTGGTCATCCCACCCCGGCCTCGTCGCGGAAAAGCCGTCGGGCGTCCCCATGTCGCGCGCCTGCTGAAGGGCGAAGGTCCTCGCCCCCATCTCGCGTGCGCGCGCCGCCACCTCGAAGCCGTCGCCAGGCCCGTCCGGGTAGACGGTCAGGCGCACCTCGTGGTCCACCTCGGGGTGGGCCAAGACGATGCCCAGCGACTCCCACGCCTGCTCGCCCGCGCCGCTGCGGCCGGCCACGGCCTCGTAATTGCCCCGGGTCGCCTTCACGTCGATGCCCACCCAGTCGACGAGGCCCACGCCGAGCAGCTCCTCGAGGCGCCGCGGATAGGGGCCCGCGGTATGCAGGCCCACGCCAAAGCCGAGCTCGCGCACGCGAGCCATCGCCGCCCCGAGCGCGATCTGCCGGGTCGCCTCGCCGCCGGAAAACACGACGCCGTCGAGGAGGCCGCGCCTGCGCGCCAGCAGATCCTCGAGCGCGCTCCACGCGACAACACCCGGGATGCGCGGGTCGATGATCGCACTGTTGTGGCAGTACGGGCACGCCCACGGGCACCCCTGCAGGAACAGGGACGCCGCGAATTTTCCCGGCCAGTCCACGGTCGACATCGGCACGAGGCCGGCGATCTGCAGGTCGTCCGGCGTCCACTCGCGCGCAGCCCGCCCCCCGACGAGGCCGGGGACGCCCAGGCTCAGCGTGCCCTCCCGGGTCGCCCCGGCCTCGTCGTCATGGGGACGGGCGCCCACGTCAGCGACTCCCCGCGGGAGGGAACGCGCTGACGAGCTCACCGTGCGCATCCGCGGCGCTCTCGGAGAACATCTGACGCTCGTGGTACTCGCCCTTCTTGCCGATGTTGAAGGACTGGACCGGGCGGAAGTAGCCCATGACGCGCGTCCACACCTCGCAGGCCTGCGGCTCCGAGTGGGGGTGGGCGGCTGCGCACTTCTCGCACGTGAAGTGCTCGCCGGCCAGGTAGCCGTGAACCGGGCAGATCGAGAAGGTCGGCGTGATCGTAATGTAGGGGACCTTGAAGGCCGTCAGCGAGCGGCGCACCATCTCCTTGCAGGCCTCGCCCGAGGAGACGCGCTCGCCCATGTACAGGTGCAGGACCGTACCGCCCGTGTACTTGCCCTGCAGGACCTCCTGATCCTCGAGGGCCTGGAACGGATCATCCGTGTAGCCGACGGGAAGCTGCGAGGAGTTCGTGTAGTAGGGCTCGTCGGGCGTGCCCGCCTGGATGATGTCAGCGAAGCGCTTGCGATCCTCCTTCGCGAAGCGGTAGGTCGTGCCCTCCGCGGGGGTGGCCTCCAGGTTGTACATGTGGCCGGTGGCCTCCTGGAGCTGGACCATGCGCTCGCGCACTCGATCCAGGATGCGCACGCACATGTCGAAGCCGCGCGGGTCCGTCAGGTCGTAGGCGTCGTCGCTGAAGTTGCGCACCATCTCGTTCATGCCGTTGACGCCGATCGTCGAGAAGTGGTTATCGAGCGTGCCCAGGTAACGCTGCGAGTAGGGGAAGAGGCCGTGGTCCATGTGGTACTGGATGGTCTCGCGCTTGATCTCGAGGGACTTCGAGGCCAGGTCGATGAGCTCGTCCATGCGCGTGACGAGGCCCTCCTCGTCCCCCTTGTACAGGTAGCCGAGGCGCGCCATGTTGAGCGTGACCACGCCGATCGAGCCGGTCAGCTCCGCCGAGCCGAAGAGGCCGTTGCCGCGCTTGAGGAGCTCGCGCAGGTCCAGCTGCAGGCGGCAGCACATGGAACGGATCATGTGCGGGTCCAGGTCGGAGTTGATGAAGTTCTGGAAGTAGGGCAGGCCGTACTTCGCGGTCATGTCGAAGAGGGCGTCGACATTCTCGCCCTCCCAGTCAAAGTCGGGCGTGATGTTGTAGGTCGGGATCGGGAACGTGAAGACGCGACCGTCCGCGTCGCCGCCCGTCATGACCTCAATGAAGGCGCGGTTGATGAGGTTCATCTCCCGCTGCAGCTCACCGTAGGTGAAATCGACGACCTCGTCGCCGATGAGGGGGTGCTCGTCCGCGAGGTCGTCCGGGCACGTCCAGTCGAAGGTCAGGTTCGTGAACGGGCACTGGCTGCCCCAGCGCGAGGGCACGTTCAGGTTGTAGATGAGCTCCTGCATGCACTGCACGACGTCCTCGTACTCCATGTTGTCCAGGCGCACGAAGGGGGCCATGTAGGTGTCGAAGGAGGAGAACGCCTGGGCGCCCGCCCACTCGTTTTGGAGGGTTCCGAGGAAGTTGACGATCTGGCCGCAGGCCGAGGAGAAGTGCTTGGGCGGGGCCGAGGCGATCGCGCCGCCCACACCGTTAAAACCCTCCTGGATCAGGCGCTTGAGAGACCAGCCGGCGCAGTATCCGGCGAACATGTCGAGGTCGTGGATGTGGTAGTCGCCCTCGCGGTGGGGGGCGCCGATCTCGGGGGTGTAGACGTGTTCAAGCCAGTAGTTGGCGACGATCTTGCCCGCCGAATTCAGGATGAGGCCGCCGAGCGAATACCCCTGGTTCGCGTTGGCATTCACCCGCCAATCGGAGCGGTCGAGGTACTCCTGCACGGTTGCGATGGCGTCGACGTCGTAGCGGGGTGCGCTAGTCATTGTTCTTCCTGTCTTGATTCCGTTGCGTGCTGCGGGCTGCTGGGCACTGGGTGGGAGATGTGTGTGGTGTCGTGGAACTGTGTGGGGCGACATGCGCCTCTCGCCCTACCGTCGCTTCGGTGGGCGGCGGGCCGGTACTGCTGTTCGGTCGCATGATCGACACGTCGTGGATGCTCCGCCCTCGCGGGACGAGGCCGTGGCACTGTGGGTGGAGGTGGTTTCCTCCGCCCGGTGCGAGGCTCCCCTAGGTCTAGGGACGTGCGATCATCAAGCACTAGATGTAGTGCTTGATGCGAATGGTGACCACAATATCTAGTGTCATACGTGCGTCAGAAGCGCGACGCGCGCGGCGAGCAGTTCCGCTCATCACGCGCGCGCTTTTTCGACATATACTGAGGACCAACGTCCCGTTGCGCAGCCACGCCCCGCGCGCCCGCCGACAACACAGCGAGGCCGCAACCGGAAACCCGGCCACGGCCTCGTTGATCGATGCGAATCAGATGAGGAAGGGCAGCTTCTTCACCAGCCCCAGGCCCTTCCACCACGCGCCCAGGCCGAGCGTGTCGCCCGCACTGGTCAGCGGAATCAGGATGAGAACGAGCGCGTAGACCAGGTGCTCGTTGACGACCGGATTGAGGGAACCCCACACCCAAGGGGCGACCGCCGCATACATGAAGCCCAACATGACGACGCCCGCGACAGCCGCGAGGCGCGTACCGATCCCCAGCAGGAATGCCAGGCCGATACCCAGGAGGCCCAGCATGAACAGCCAATCCATGGCGGGCATGGCCAGCGACTCGAAGAAGGAGGCCAGGGGCTTGCCGGTCGTGGCGCCCGTCAGGTAGCTCTGCGCCGGCGTTCCGCCGTTGATCCACGCGCGCGAGGGGCCCGTCGAATAGTGCAGGCCGAACGTCTTGTCCAGGAACGACCACAGGAAAATGAAGCCGACCGCGATGCGCAGCAGGGCCAGGACGAAGCGCGCGGGCTTGGAGGTGACGACGGCTGATGCGGGACGAGGCATGTCGGTCCTTTCGGGACGGGTCTGCGGGTGGGCGTTGTATGGGCGTCGACGGCGTGCTGCCCTCCTCCCATTATCCACTGGCCAAACCCTGCAACGCCAGGGGCGGTTCAGTGAGCATGAGGCCATCGAGCAAACAACTGCGCACAAGTGGCGGCCCAGTGAAACCCGTGGCACCACTGCTCAGGCATCCAGGGGCAACCTTGAAACCAGCATCGCCTTTGCTCGCCCACAATGCCACAAAAACACACATTTCGGGCGAGCAAAGGTGATGGCGGTTTCACCCACGCACGAATACCGGGACGCAAAGGTGACAGCGGTTTCAGCCCGGCAACGCGTTGCACCAAAAAGGCAGGCAATGCACCAGTTCGCGTGCCATTGCGGAGACGAGCCCCCTCCCCCGCAATTTCGCACGTAATTCGATTGGACGAAGTTTCAACAAACTCTGAAAACACTGCAATTCCAACGATCTGAATTCAATGTTTGAAAGAGTCGCGGGGGAATTACGTGCGAAATTACTGAGCGGCGGCGGGGCCTGGCCGGGAGTCGAGACGACGCGCCAAGCCACCCAGCACACCACAAGCGCCACCGGTGAGGAGGGCGCCGGAGGGAGCTGCCGCGGTGCCGGTGGGCGGTGGCGGGGCCTGGCCGGGAGTCGAGACGACGCGCCAAGCCACCCAGCACACCACAAGCGCCGCCGGTGTGGAGGGCGCCGGAGGGAGCTGCCGCGGTGCCCGTGGGCGGTGGCGAGGCCTGGCCGGGCTTCGAGTCGACGCGCCGAGCGAAGCTCGCGGCGCGGACGGCTCGCGGGCGGGCCGCCGCCCACCGGCACACACAGCGGCCGGGCCCTCCGGCGCCCGGAACACCCGTGGGGCAACAAGCAACGCCACAGATCAGGCGACGCTCAGCAGGAATTACTCGCCCGCGAGGCGGTCGACCTCGTGCATGATGAGGCCACACACCGCGCTCACCCACGCGACGGCTGCGACGCCGAGGACGCGCGAGCGCCAGGGCCTCACCTGCAGGAAGTCCTCGAAACCGTAGCCGGATCCTGGGGACGCGGCGGACATGCTGAAGCCCCACATGGCGGCGCCGGTGGCCAGCAGTGCGATGACGATGAGTCCAAGGCTCGCCCACACCATGACGCGTTGGACTTTCGCTCCGTGTCGGGGGCGCCGCTCGATGGGCGACAGGGCGAGGGCCCACGCTCCAGCGATGAGGGCGGCGGTGATGACGTCGGAGGGGCGGTGCCAGCCTTCCATCATGACGGACACGCCCATGAGGGATGTCCACGCCCAGCCGATCCACGCGGACGGGCTGCGGAACCACTGGGGCGCGACGACGATGAGGGCCAGCGACAGGGTGACGGCGACGGTCGTGTGCCCGGAGGGCAGGGAGTTGCCGGCGCCGGTCGTGACGCCCAGATTCGGGCGGGTGAGGATGTAGTCCTTGAGGATCTGGGTCGTGATGTTAGCGCCGATGACAGCGCCGAGGGCGCGCCCTGCGAGCGTGGGCCGCCGTCGCGCAGCGGCGACGAGGGCGACGACAATGCCGGCTGCGACCATGACGGGCACGGACACGATGCCGGTGATGAGGGTGGAGAAGGCCTCGTAGCGCCTCGCGGAGCGCATGGTGCCTTCCATGAGGATCGTGTCGAGGACCTGCCCGGGCGCGGTCGAGAGCGCCACGTGGCTGATGAGCATCGTCAGCGCCAGGCAGGCGGCAACTCCCCCGAGGCGTCGGGCGAGCTTGCGCCGGTACCAGGAGTCGGAGGTCAGGCGACGAGGCTGGGACCCATTCGCCGGGGCCTCGCCGTTGGTCTGGGGGCCGGGAGCACGCCCTCGGGTGGGCCGCTGGGTAGCGGGGGTGCGCTCCGCTCGGGAGGAGCGGCCGGCGGTCTCGGCGGATGCCGACGAGCGCGCGCGGGGGCGCACGGGGCGTGAGCCTTTGGTGTAGGACTCGTCGACGGTGGGGTCGGAGGGCAGGGCGGCGTTGGGGTCGTCCATGGTGTCCTCCGTTCGTGTCGATGCGTTATTTCGTATCCACTGTAGTGGAGGGACGCGCGGGCGCGTGTATTGGTTTCGCTTTCTCACGAATCGAAGGCAAGCACACAGCGGGTGGGCACCCTGCGCACCTGCCCTGGCCTCGTCGAAAAGGCGCGGAAGGCCCCGTGTCAAGACTTGTCGGACAACGTGGGCGCGCGCGGGAGAGAGGCCTCGGTTACAGTGGGGGTGTCCGATTCTGTATGTCTCACGCGGGAGTTGTCAGTGGCTGCATCTTCACCTGTCAGCACCGATCGCATTCGGGATTTGCTGCGTTCCCGGGACGTGCGTTTCGGCGACTACAACGAGGGCGAGCTGGCGTATCTGACGCCGAACGCCGCTTTTTTCTGGAATGCGACGAACCCTCAGATTTTGCAGTTGCGCGCTCAGTGGCGCGGGATTGCGCGCACGCCGGAGCAGTTCGGTGAGCTTGCCCGCGAGGTCGCGGCCTGCAATTCGACGCGCACTGGCCCGAAGGCGTACTTGGCGCCCCTGGAGGATGGCACGCAGTACGGCCTGATCGCGGAGTGCAACGTCGTGGTCATGTCGGGGCTTACGCAGGCTCAGTTGGATAATTTCTTTGAGACGTCCATGTCGATGATCATGGGTTTCTTCGCAGATCTTGAGGTGACGTTGCCCGGGTTCGTGGATTGGGATTCCCAGGGTCGGGAGGTGTCGCTGTGAACGTTCCGTACGTGGTGCCCGAGGACGACGTGACCCCCTACCCGGCCGATTTTGAGCGGGTCGTTCAGGCCGTGCGCGAGATGGGTTACGCGCTGGACGTGATCGAGAAGGGGCGCGCGGCGGGCGCTATTTTTGACGAGATTCCTTTCCTCGTGTCGTTCGATGCGGCGGGGCGTTTCCTGTCGATTCGTGCGCTGTGGGAGTCGGATCTGCCGGCCGAGAGCGCGGAGCCCGCACTTTTTGCGACGGCCGACAATTGGAATCGCGAGAAGTATTTCCCGACGGTGTACACGGCGACCTCTCCGGAGGGGACGCTGGGCGTGTACGCGGACTTCGTGGTGGACACGGAGGCCGGCCTGTCGGATGTGCAGCTGCGTGACGCGATTTCGTCGGGTATTTCGACGGGTATCGCGGCGATCCAGTACGTGAAGGAGTCCGCCTCCGAGGCACTGGGGCTCGGTGAATCCGGGCGCGAATGAGCGCTGACCTGCCACCCGCTTCTGAGACGTCTTCGTCGAACGAGGCCGGGGCTTCCTCGCCCGATCAGGCGCAGCAGGGCCTGTCCTCTCCTTCTCCCGCGCACCTGCTCGATGTTCTGGAGCGCATGAGCGCCGGGGATGATCGGCTGCTCGGCCACGTGACGCTGCCGGGCCGATCGGGGAAGATCGCGGATTGGCCGCAGTGGGTGTCGCCCGCAGTCGTGGACGCGTGGGCGCGCCGGGGCGTGGAGCGCCCGTGGATCCATCAGCGCGAGGCCTTGGACGCTGTGCGCGAGGGCCGCGACGTCGTGCTCGCGACGGGCACGGGGTCAGGCAAGTCGCTGGCCGCGTGGACGCCGATCCTCTCCGACCTGGTGGAGGCCGAGGATTCGTCGCGCATTTCCGCGATTCACCGCCGCCCGACGGCCCTGTACCTGGCTCCGACGAAGGCTCTGGCGGCGGATCAGCTGGCTTCGCTGATGTCGCTTCTCGGCCAGGACGACAAGCCCGCCGACGCGCAGGCGAGCGCAGACGCGGAAGGGAGCCCCGGCCTCGTCGATGAGAGGCTGCGCCGCGTGCGCGCGACGACCGTGGACGGGGATACTCCGCGCGAGGCGAAGGAGTGGGCGCGGGCGGGCGCTGACCTGATCCTCTCGAACCCTGATTTCCTGCACTACGTGATGCTTCCGTCGCACCAGCGGTGGTCACGTTTCCTGGCATCGCTGCGCCTCATCGTCATCGATGAGGCCCACCATTGGCGAGGCGTGACCGGCTCGCACATTGCGCTGGTCGTGCGCCGACTGCTGCGCGTCGCCCACCACCTGGGCGCGGATCCGCGCGTCGTCATGCTGAGCGCGACCGTGCGCGACGCGGCGGCGGTGGGCCGCGCGCTCACGGGGCGCGACGCGGTCGCCATCACCGAGGACGGCTCGCCGGCGGGCGCCCACGAACTAGTCCTGTGGCAGGGCGCGATCATGGCCGACGAGTCCGAGGTCGACATCTCTTCTTTCCTGGAGGCCCTCGACGCGCCGCCCGGCACGGCCACCCTCAAGGTCCCGATCGTGCGACGCAGCGCCGGGGTCGAGGCCGCCAACCTGGCCACCGCTTTCGTCGAGGAGGGGGCGCGCCTCCTCGCCTTCGTGCGTTCTCGCGCGGGGGCCGAGGCCGTGGCCGCTCAGGTGCGCGACCGGCTCTCGGCGCGTGGTTCCGCGGACGCGGGCCGGGTGGGAGCGTATCGCGGCGGTTACCTACCCGAGGAGCGCCGGGCGCTCGAAGAGGCGATCCGCACGGGAGAAGTACGGGCGCTCGCCACGACGTCCGCGCTCGAAATGGGCCTGGACATCTCGGGCCTGGACGCGACGATCACGGTCGGCTGGCCGGGCACGCGCGCGTCCCTGCGCCAGCAGATCGGCCGCGCGGGTCGCGCGGGCGCGCCCGGAACCTCCGTGCTCATCGCTTCCGACAACCCGCTGGACGCGTACCTAGTGCGCCACCCGGAGCACATTCTCGGCGAGGTCGAGGCCTCCGTCATCGACCCCTCCAACCCGTGGGTGCTGGCACCGCACGTCGCAGCCGCGGCCGCCGAAATGCCGATCACGGCGTCCGATATCACCTACTTTGGCCCGGAACTGCGAGGCGTCACCGAGCGCCTCGTCGCCGACGGGTACCTTAAGCGCAGGCCCTCAGGGTTCTTCTGGGACGCCACCAGGCCCGAGCGTCCCAGCGACCTCACCGACCTGCGCGGAGCCGCCGGCGACGTCCAGATCGTCGACGCGGCCACCGGCACCGTCATCGGTACGATCGACCAGGCCTCCGCCGACGCCCACGTCTTCCCCGGCGCCATCTACATCCACCAGGGGCGCACCTTCCACGTCCTGAGCCTCACCTCCCTCACCACGCCCGCCGCTCCCGCCGCCCAGGGGTGGCCGCGCGCCCTCCTGCCCGAGGCACCGGGCGGCACCCAGGGAACCGAGCACCTCGGGGGCGGGGAGCGGGAGGGGGCCCAGGCCTCGTCGATCATCATCCCGCCCGCGCGGACGGGCGACGCGCGCGTCGCCCTGGTCGAGGAGGTGCGCACTCCCCTGCGCACGCGCTCGGCGACCCACACGAGCGTCGAGGTCTGCGCGATCGAGGAGACCTACGTGTGCGGGGACGGCACGGTCACCTGGCATCACGGGCCGACGAACGTGTCGACGCGGGTCACCGACTACGACCTGCTGCGCCTGCCCGGGCTCGAGTTCATCCGCAACATCGAGCTCTTCCTGCCCACCCACACCCTGCCCACGAAGTCGACGTGGTTCACGCTCACTCCGGCGGCGCTGGCCGCGATGGGGATCGAGGCCGCGGACCTGGCGGGCACGCTGCACGCGACCGAGCACGCGATGATCGGGATCCTGCCGATCGTCGCGACCTGCGACCGCTGGGACCTGGGCGGCCTGTCCACCGAGCTGCACGACGACACGGGCGCGCCCACTGTCTTTATCCACGACGCGTTCCGGGGCGGCGCGGGGCACGTGCTCGCCGGCTTTCACAGCGCGCGGTCGTGGGTGGCCGCGACCCTCGAGGCCGTCTCCTCCTGCGACTGCGAGTCCGGGTGCCCGCGCTGCGTCCAATCCCCCAAGTGCGGCAACGGCAACGAACCCCTGTCCAAACAGGGCGCGATCACGCTGCTTACCTACCTCCTGGAGCGCGCACCGGGGGCGTAATGCACGTTGCCTTTTCGGTAACCTCACCATATGCTGAGCGACGTCCCCCATCACGCCGAACACATGATCAGTGTGCCAGCCACGAGGAGCCGCATCGTGGCTGTCCAACGATGGAGTCCCTTTCAATGACGACACCTGCCTCTTCTACGGCGCGCCTGCTCGGCGTCGTCACCTCGACGCTGGCGCTCACTGTGGGGACCGCGGCACTACCCTCCGGCCCGGCGCGGGCGGCGGACACGATCACGGCAGCGGATCAGCCGTACGTCTCCTACTACCGCCTCGACGAGCTGCACGCCACCGGCCTGACGGGTGAAGGCGTCACTATCGCGATCATCGACGGCGAGGTTGACACGAAAGCCCCCGAGCTGTCGAGCACAACCATCACGGACAAGACGCCGTGCACGGTGACGTCCAGCCCGTTCGCGCGGACCCACGGCACGGCGGTGGCCTCGGTCATCGGCGCCGACGGATACGGGGTCGCTCCCTCGGCGATGATCCTCTCGTACCGATCGAGCCTGTCCGGGCAGGGCGACGTGTCCGGCGATGACTGCCGCGGTGACTTCGGCGTGCGAAAGGATTCCTACGCGTCCCTCGCCAACCACGCGATGAATGACGGTGCGACGATCATCAACATGTCGGTGTCGAGCGACGACCGGGACGTCTTTTTGAAGTGGGCGGTCGCTCGAGCCATGTCTCAAGGCGTCATCATCGTCACCGCGAGCGGGAACTCTGGCCGGGATGGGAACTCTCGGTCGCTTGCCTGGTGGTCGGGCGTTGTCGGCGTCGGCGCCATCGACACTCAGGGTGCCGTCGTGGCGTCCTCATCCAGCGGCGACGGACTCGTCTCTGCAGCCGTGAGCGGCCCCGTGACCGTGCACGACTATTCCTCCCGACAGACCACGCAGGTCAGCGGCACGTCGATTTCCTCTCCCCTTGTTGCTGGTTTCCTGGCCTTAGCCCGCCAGAAGTGGCCCGAGGCGACCGCGAATCAGTTGCTCCAACTCCTCGTTCACACGGGCACCAACCCGGACCACACCTGGAACGAGCACACCGGCTACGGTCCGATCGACCCGGCTGCGATGCTGGCGACCGACCCAACCCAATTCCCGGATGAGAATCCCCTGGCGAACAAGGGTGACGCGTCGACGCCGACTCCGGAGGAGATCCAGCAGTACGAGGACGGGGTCGTCTCTCCCTTCGACATAGCCTTCGACAACTCCTACGTTTACCGAGGCCTGGACCAGAGCACGCTATTCGACAACCGCAACCCCTACCCCACCCACCTGGGGACCAGCCCGCGCTACCACGGCAAGTAATCCGACACGACACGGTAACTACCGCTGCACGTCGTCCGTTGTCCGTCATATGACTTGTTTTCTTGAACACCTGGTCATATGCTGATCAGCGTCTCATTTTGTTCCGCAGGACACGTGTTTGGCGGACTCGCTACGCAGGAGGTGCGCCGTGGCTGACGTCGCTTTCGATTCCAACAAGCACGCCCAAACTCGCCAGGACGTCGAACAAGGGGAGGCGGCAATCACCTCCAGCTCCGAGGCAATCACTCGCCTCTCGAACGGACAATACGAGCGTTTTTGGACCGATGAAGCAGGCCCTCAGGCACTGCGGAACGCGTTTATCTCTTTCCTCGGCACATACGGCAAAATTGCCGCTACCGAGCGCGACACTCTCCTCTCCTTCGGGCGCAATGTCGATCAAGCGATCGAGGACTTTGCCGCCGTTGAGCAGGCGACGGGGGACGAGCTGAAGGCGCTTCGCGACTCGATGGGCGACCCATCGTCCTACACCTCACCAACGCCCACTTCTTCGACAAGCCCGTCCTCCTCACCTGCCGGGGGATCAGCAACGAGTCCCGATCCTGCAACGACGGCGGGCACCAACGGCGCGCCCACCCAGGACGCGCAGACAGATTTCTAGCCCGAGACGCACGATAGGAGACAGACATGGTGAGTAGCCCCATGTACGACCGCCTCATGAAGTTCGTTGAAGGCGTGGAGGAATCCCGCAAGCTCAGCGGCTACGACACCGAGCATTCCGCGATTATTGCCGGAATGGGGATGATGAGTTCCAGGGTGTCCCACTTCAAGGAATACCAGGGCTTCGAGGGGCAAACGGGCGAGGCCATCGATGGCTGGATCGATCGGGCGCAGCAACGCTACAGCAGCGAACGACAGGGGTACGTGACCGGCACCGAGCACTACGTCGAAGGCCGACGCCTGCTCGTGCACGCCGCCGAGGACGCTAAGCTCCTATCACCAACGCTCCTAGACAAGGCAACCGAAGCAATGCGGGGGCTTGCTCAGGTCGTCATTCCTGTCACGAAGCACATGGGCCCATTCGGAGAGACCATCAACACGATCGCCACAACTGGCGCCGCCTACGTGGACGCTATCGAGGCGCAGGCAAACGCACAGCGCGAGGCTGCGGCCACGGCAATCCTGCAGCGAGTCAACGACGAGGCGCAGAAGCTCGCCGACCAGTTGCAAGCACACACGGAACAGCTCAAAGATCTGAAGGACGGCATTGACGATAGGTCCTTTCCTTCCCATTCAGGCCCCTCTAGCCCATCCGTGTCCGATCAACTAAACCAGGGCAACATGTGGGTCTCCCCTCACGAAGCAGGCGTGTACGGAGCCAGCCGCGATGACGACTACGGGCGTTCCGACCTTCGGGGTCAAGGGTCGGGCCTGTACGCGGACGGATACGACGAGGGCGGTCCCATCGATTCCCGCGTCATGTCCTCGAAGCGTATTCCCAACCAATACATTTCCGAAGGAGAGCTTGGATCCCGCCTGAACCCCGTCACCGATCCGCAGGATCTGATGGATATCGACCTGCTACACACGCGCGTCAACGGTGACCGACACGCGAACGGCGTCATCGGCGGTCACACCCCGGCTTCTCCCGTCGATCGCGATCACCCTCTATGGCGCTTCAACGGAGGCCCTGCCAGCGAATCGTCAACGGCTGGTCGCCTCGGCGGAGCCGGCATCCTCGGCGCAGGGGCGTTAGGCCTTCGCGGCTCCGCTCGTATGGGTTCTGCTGGAACCAGCATGGGGCGAGCCGGTGGAGCGGGAGCAGGAAGCGCGGCCGGCTCAACGGCCCTGCGCACCGGTTCCTACTCCGGTGCCGGATTTGGCAAGTACACGCCCCCTGCTCCTGCTGGCGCAACGGGGGCTGGTGCCAACGGAACCTCTGGAGTGACGGGCTTGTCAGGGACGTCCAGCGGCGCGAATAGTGCTGGAAGCTCCGCGGCCGGCGGTCGCACCCAGGGAGCCGGCGGTTTCATGGGTGCTGGCGGCGCTGGCGCTGGAGGAAAGAAGGACGAGAAGAAGGTCCAGCGACGCCGCTACACGCCGTTCCGATTTGAGGAAGACGATGAGCTGCCCGAGGGCTACGTGAACCCACTGTCGCAGACCTACGGTTCCGACAAGGACATTTCGCCCGCACCACGCAAGGACGACGGATGGGATCCCCGCCAATGGTGACACGCACGAATAGCACGGCACACCTGCTCGGCGTCGCAGCATCGACCCTGGCGCTCGCCGCGGCAGCCACCGCTCTGCCATCCGGACCTGCTCATGCGGCGGACACCATCACTGCCGCCGACCAGCCCTATTTTGCTTACTACCACCTCGACCAGGCGCGCGCGAAGGGCTTCACCGGGCAGGGTGTCACGATCGCCATCCTGGACGGCGAGGTCGACCCCAACGCGCCCGAGCTGGCAGGCGCTGACATTACCGATAAGTCGCCCTGCACAGTAACATCATCGAAGGCATCAATCACCCACGGCACTGCCATGGCATCACTCTTGGTTGCGCGAGACTACGGCATCTCTCCCGATGCCAAGATCCTCTCGTATCGATTGGTTTTTTCCGATGACTCAGCCGGTTCAGATTGTTCGAGCACCTCTGGCATTGACAAGAATGAACCCTCATCGCTGATCAATACTGCGATTAACGACGGCGCTCAGATCATTAGTATTTCGTCGTCTAATAAGAGTGGAACGACTCCTCTCAAGTGGGCAATGGCGCGGGCATTGTCGCAGGGGATCATCATCACCGCCGCCGCCGGTAATGACGCAAAGAACGAAACGGATGTCACCTACGAAAAGTGGTCCGGCGTCATTGGTGTCACTGCCATCGATACCAACGGCAACTTTCAGGACTATTCCTCGTGGGGCGAAGGCGTCGTCAGCGCAGCTGTTGGAGGTCCCGTAAAAATTCGTGATTATTCAAGTGGGGAACTTGTAACCACCAGCGGCACATCAGCTTCGGCCCCCCTCGTCGCTGGTTCTCTCGCGCTCGCCCGACAGAAGTGGCCCCAGGCCACCACGAACCAGCTCCTTCAGCTCCTCATTCACACGGGAACCAATCCGGACCACACGTGGAACAAGTACACGGGCTACGGCGGCGTCGCGCCCGGGGCGATGGTGAACACCGATCCCAGCCAGTACCCGGACGAGAACCCGCTGGCAGTCAAGGAAGGCGGTTCCAGTCCGACGCCCGACGAGGTCAAGCAGTACACCGACGGCGTTGTCTCCCCCTTCGAGATCGCCTACGACAACTCCTACACCTACCGTGGCCTGGACGAGAACGTGATCGGTGACAGTCGAAACCCATACCCCACCCACCTGGGGACCAGCCCGCGCTACCACGGCAAGTAATCCAATCTCGGGGTTATAGGTCAAAACGCGTTGGTTGTGGTTCAGTCCCAGGCTTCGTCGAGGGCAGTGTCGTTGGGCTAGCACGCTCGCACCGCTGCACCTCAGACAGGATCAACCCCATCGGGAAGATTCCACCTGATCGGGAGCATTCAACCCGTTAGGGAAGATTCCACCCTATCGGAAGGTGTTGAATCTTCCCGATCGGGTGTAACACCTCATCGGCAACAAGCGTCATCTCGGAGCCGGCCGCTCGCGGTGCCCCTTGTCGTTGAGTCGGCAACGCCCTACCGGCGTTTATCGGCACCCTGCCGGGCAGTCATGCACTAGTGAGGGAATATGACACCGGGGGTAATGGCGGGGTTTTGCGGCTGAGGTGGTCTGCGTTTTGAACACAACAGTGCACGGCCTGGCATGTAGCTCGCACGCGAACCGCTGAATATGCGCGTCAACCCCTTGATACGCACGTAAACCTCTAGATGTGCGCGTGGGCGGCGCTGCCCACGCGCACATCATCGGGTTAACGTGCGAGTTGTCGCACCCACGCGCATGTCATCGGGTTCACGTGCACATTAGCGGGTCCACGTGCGCGGCGAGGAGCGCAGGCAGCTAGCACGCCTCGGCACACGGAACGCGACAGCACAAACTCGAAGGGGCCGGCCATAAGGCCGACCCCTTCGAGTATCCCATCAACACAGTGCAAGTCTTCCGATGCGCTCCCTTTCTTGGCTCACCCTTTGTGGGTGTCGCCCTTGGCTTGATGACTATTAATGTACGGACCCCACCTGTGGGAACCATTGAACGAACCTGGCAATTTCCTGAGAATTTTTCACCGCTCGGGTCCGGCGCGAGCCCGGGCGCTCACATTCGTTGAAATACCGGCGATTCTGACTGGCTGTGTGAGGACCACCAGGCAGTCGAGATCGCGCACCTCGCAGGACTGGACGCCCACGCCGTTCGCCGCAGCGACGGCGGAGGCCGCCCCGCATGGCCGCTCCCCCACGTCCTCCCAGTCAGCGGTTGCAGACTGTTCTGCCCCCGCCAGGGCCGCCAGGTCGGCGATGGCCTGCAGGTGCACCCGCTCACGGAGGGCGACACCAACCCCACCGAGGACAACCGCGAGCGCCAGGGCCAGGACAATGAGCCCCACGGAATTGATGGTCCCCGATCCTTCGTCATCGGAACGGTCGCCGGCACGCCCATACGCGACAGGCTCACCTCGGTACACAGCAGCACCCCTACCTGGCGCTCGCGGCGTCACGGCAGGTCCCCCTCGTCGATGGTGGTCACCGAGCATCGGGCGACGCCCCCGACCCAGCCGGCCGCCCCACGGTAGGGGGCGGTGCCGGTGACGCTCACCCACCCACCGCTACGCGACACCGCGTATGATCCGGGCGGGTAGGCGGCCGAGGCAGCTCCCTGCGGGTCGGTCTGCCCGATGGAGGCGGCCCGCGCGCCCTCGCGCACAGCCTGGCACAGGGAGGCTCCGGTCATCCCGGCCTGCGCGGCGGTGACGATGACGCCGACGACGAGGGTGACGGCAACGAACCCGATGGCGTGTTCGACGGTGACGTATCCGCGCTCGTCACTGTTCATCGGGTGTTGAGCGCCTCCTGAATGATGGATTCGAGGGCGGCGCGCACGGTGTCCGATTTGAGGATCACGATGAGCAGGCCCGCGAATCCGGCGGCGGCAATGGTGCCGATCGCGTACTCGACGGTGGTCGCGCCCTCCTCGGGGTCGCACCCATCGGTGGGCTCGGCCGTGGTCCGGGGGCGCAGGGCCCGAGCTCCCTCCTGTACGGCCGCGATCGCGATGAGCTGGGCGCGCGTAGCGGCGCTGTCGATTCTGTCGATGATCGTCATTGATCTGTCCTTTCTTCCGTTGCGCGCGGTCGCGCGCAGGGCCAGTGTGCGCGAGGGCCATCCCACGTTTCCAGGCGGATTCGAACCCCTGTGGATAACCAACGAGGCCCCGCGACCCCTGTGGATAACCCGCCTACACACCGATTCCTCCGACGAGATGCGCGAGCAGGGGTGCGATGCCCAGGGCCAGGAAGGCTGGCAGGAAGAAGGTGCCGAGCGGACCAACGAGGCGGACGCTCAGCTCCTCGGCCTGTGCCTTCGCGTCGACGAGGCGGGAGCGGCGCTCCCACGCGGCACTGCGGGCGAGCAGCGTTTCTGGGGCGGTTCCACTGGTCCACGAGGCCTCGAGGGCGTCGCGCAGGGGATGGCTCCACTCGGGCGCATCCTCCCAGGCGTCCGCCCAGGTCGCCCCGAGCCGCAGCGAGGCGGCGGCCCACGACAGTGCCTCGTCGACGCAGGCGTCGGCAAGGGCTTCCAGTGCGCGGGGGATCGCTGCACCGCACGCCAGGGCGGAGGCGACGAGGTCGCAGGCGAGCGCGCCGTCTATCCCCTCCTCGACGCGCCTGCACCGGGCAAGGATCCGTCGACACGAGGCGACCCCCGCCGCCCACGCGGACACACCCACGAGGGCGCACACCCGTCCCACCCCACCTCCCGTGTAGAACTGCCAGGGCGATGCCCCGAGCGCGAGCGCACACGCGATCCCCACGAGGGGAAGGGCCGCGAGGACACGCGCGGACATGAGCGGGCCGGCGGCGGCAACGCGACGAGCCTCCTCGAGCGCCTGCGCGTCGTCTATCGCGCTGCCGATCGCATCGAGCACATCGGCGAGGGGCGCGCCGAGGTCGTGGCTGAATCGGCAGGCGAGGGCGACGGATGCAGCGCTCGCACGGGATGCGGCCGCGCCCGGCACCCTTTCTGCTCTGCGCAGGGAGCGCCAGCGCGTCGGCGCGCGCGCCCACTCGTCGAGGACCGCGGGGTAGGAATAATCCACGCCGACGCTCCCTCCCGCACCGATGCGCGCCAACGCGAGGCCCCAGGCAAGGGAGGTGGGGGCTCCCGCGCGCAGGCGGGTCGCGACCTCGGCAACGAGGAGGGAGAGCTCGCGCGGGGTGGGCGGGCCCTGTGCGCGGCCGCGATGACGCGCGGATCTTTCCGCCCCGGGGAATAGCCGACCCCACCGCCCCCGGGCCTCGCGCCTTGGGCTACACACACGCGTCGGCCGCGCCCACGCGCGCGCGATGCGCCTCTCGCGCGCTCCCCGATACACCACGACACAACACTGACAACACAACGCAACCACGCATATAACGAACACGCTGACCGCCGCCACCTCACCAAGGCCGAGGCAGTCCACAAACGCATCCCAGCCCGCCCTCATAGCCCGACCCGTCGGGCGAGGGAGGACCAGGCCTCGTGCGTGGTGACGCAGCCATCGGCGGTGGCACTGAGAGCGAGCGCGCACTCGAGTGACCCGCGGGCGCGCGTAAGGACCCCGACCTCGGACACCCAGCGGTGCCCGGAGGGGGCTCGGCGCAGGTGGAGGACGGCGTCGATGGCGCTGGCGGCCTGGGCGGCGACCGCACTTTCGCTCATCCCGGCGAGCGCTCCAAGGGCAGCGAGCCGTGCGGGCACGTCACGCGCCCCATTGGCGTGGATCGTCGCCCATCCTCCGTCATGCCCGGTGTTGAGAGCGGTGAGGACGTCGCGCACTTCGGGGCCTCGACACTCGCCGAGGATGAGGCGGTCGGGGCGCATGCGCATGGCCGCGCACACGAGGTCGGCGAGGGTGACCGCGCCCCTCCCCTCGACATTGGGTGCGCGCTCGATGAGGTGCACGCAGTGCGGGTGCGCGGGCGCGATTTCGGCGACCTCTTCGACGCAGACGATCCGCTCACCAACGGGGACAAGGGCAAGCGCGGCGCTCAGGAGCGTCGTTTTTCCGCTTCCTGTCGCCCCACTGACGAGGACGTTGGCGCGCGAGGCGACAAGGGCCCGCAGGAGCGTCCCCACCTCGCCGGGCAAAGTCCCACAGGCCTCGAGATCCGCAATGCCCAGCCGACGGGTGCCGAGGACGCGCAGAGAGATGAGTGTGCCGGATCCCGACACGGGGGCGAGGACCGCGTGGAGGCGCACGCCCCCGGGCAGGGTGCCGTCCGCGATGGGGCGCGCATCGTCGAGGCGCACGCCGCACGCGCTCGCGAGGCGGATGGCGGCGCGGCGGGCGTCCGCATCGTCTCGGATCCCTGCGTCCACGCGCACGAGGCCGCCCCCTCGGTCGACCCACGCCTGGGGACCGTTGATGAGGACGTCGGTGACGGCTGGGTCGTCGAGGAGGCGCGCGAGGGGCGGGTCCATGCCGCGTTGCCGGGCGCGTAGGGACTCCAGGGTGGAGGTGACCGCGGCGGCTCCGCAGCCGGGCGGAGCGCACGCGGCGGCCGCACGAGCGGGGTCCTCACCGTGGGCGAGCAGGCGCAGCGCGTCACGCATGACGTGCCTCGATCGCGAGGAACTCACCCGGTGACGACGCGGCCCCACCTCCATGCGCGGAGGAGGCGGATCCGAGGGCGCGCATCAGCGCGCGCAGGTCCCGCCCGGGGCGCGTTGGGGCGCGCAGGATGGGCCCGGGGGCGCACGCGCGCAGACCGGCTCCCCAACGCTCGCCAGCACTCACGAGCGTGATCGCGGGACATGGAGGGGGAACCGCCGCGCATGTCGCCGACAGAGCGGCGGCTCCCTCCAGGTCCCCGTGAGTCACGACGATAAGCGCGTCGGCGTGGATCGCGGACACGCATCGGGCGGCTCGCTCGTCCCATCGGCCTGCGTCCACGATGAGGGGCGCGTCGAGGGATCGGCACGCCGCGACCACGCGGGGATCGTCGGCGGCGGCACCGCCTCGGGAGTCCCCGACGAGGGCCCGCACGTCCCCAACGACGGGCAGGTACTCGCGTAGTGAGGGCAGATACGAGTCTTCGGAGGCGTCGAGATCCGCCCAGCGCACGCCGGGCACATCATGGTCAGCCGCGAGCGCGACACCGGGCACGGACCCGGACGCGTCGACAACAACCGCCTCGCCCGACCCCGCTCGGCGGACACCGCGCTCCCCGCGCCGCACACTCCCTCGGACACCCCGACGACGCCCGCACTCACGTGCCAGCAGCCGCACAATGCCGGTGACCCCAACCCCTCCGGCGATCCCGGCGACCACCCACACCGCACCCGAGCGGCGAGTTTGCGCACAGGCCTCGGCGATGAGGGACACGAGGAGCGCGCTATCCCCCGGCAGCCTCACCTGACCGCCCTGCCCGACGCGCACGCAGGGCGCTCCCTCGGGCACGGGAGCCGACGGGGAGGCCAGGATCAACGAGGCCTGGCCCGGGTTCGAGCACACGCGCGCCCCCGCGAGCACCGCGGCATCGCGCGCACCATCGAGGTCGGGCGGGGCGAAGCCGACGAGGGCGACGGTTCCTCGAGGTGGGGTGACGTGGGCGTTCATGGGACGACGATGCGCCCGCACCGATTGTCTCGTCCACCCGCGTGCGCGCCCCTGTGGACAACGCCAACCCGAGGTGCGAGGCTGTGCATAGAGGGGTCCGATGGAGGACCCCTGTGGATTGATCCAACGCTGGAGTAGACGCAATGGTACGCGCGGCCTTTTTCGACCTGGATAAGACGATTCTGGACACGTCCTCAAACGTGGCGCTCTCGGGTCCGTTCATCGAGGCCGGCCTCATGAACCGTCGGACCGCGCTCACCTCCGTCCTGGTTCAACTGCCCTACCTGCTCGCGGGCGCGGACGAGTCCCGCATGGAGCAGATGGCGCAGGCCCTGGGGCGCATGGGGCGAGGCTGGAACGCCGCTTTCCTCGAGGCAACGGTGGAGGACGCGCTCGAGCGCACGATCCAGCCAGTCTGCTACGCGCAGGCCCTCGCGCGCATCGAGCAGCACAAGCGCGCGGGAGACGTCGTCGTCATCGCGTCGGCATCGGTCGAGCAGGTGGTACGTCCCATCGCGAAGATGCTGGGGGCTGACGAGGTTCTCGCCTCGCGCGCGGCGGTCGACGAGGACGGGTGTTTCACGGGCGAGATCACGCACTTCAACCAGGCTCAGGGAAAGGCGGATGCCTGCGAGGCCCTGGCTCGCGCGCGCGGCTGGGACCTGTCGGAATGTTCGGCGTACTCGGATTCGGTGTCGGACGCACCGCTCCTGCGCCTCGTCGGCCACCCCTACGCGGTCAACCCGGACCGCGGCCTGCGCGAGATGGCGCAGCGCGAAGGCTGGCCCACCCTCACGTTCACGTCCACGGTGCGCGTCCTGCCGCGCGAGGTTCCCACGCCCGCGAAGGTCGCGGTGCCTTTCATCGCCGGCGTCGCCGTGGGCGCGGCGGCCTGCGCGCTCCTGCGCCGCTGAGAAACAGCCCTAGGAGAGGCGGCCCGCCTGCACGTGGCGGGCGACGTCGCGCCCCACCTGGGCGCCGTAGACGACTCCCGCGCAGTAGTGGATGATCCACCGGGCCAGGCCGGCCTCGTCGGCGCTCACCCACCCGGCGAGTTCGCGTCCCGCGCGCGCCGGATCGAGCGCGTCGTAGGCACTGGGCACGCACACGCCGGTCGGGTCAACGCCTCGGGTGACGAGGATCCACCGCGCTAGTCCGCCTCCCACGACGGACGAGGCCGGGTCAAAGACGCGCCGGAAACGGAAGTGTGCGGTCAGGGCGGCGGCGACCGCGAGGGCGGGCGCATCGACGCGCGTGTAGGCGAGGGCGGGCGCGAGCAGGGACGGGTCGGCGGGCACGGCGACGGACCGCGACTCAACAAGGCCGGCGGCAACAAGCCCCGAGCAGGCATCCCTGTGCAGTCCCGCGATCAGTGCGGGAAGGGGCGTGGGGGCAACGCGCGCACCCCCCTGGGATCGGGTGTTGAGCGCGGGGAAGCGCGAGGCCAGGTTCCACTGCGAGCGCCAGATCCCCAGCGCGAGGGCGGCCCCCGGATCCGAGGCCGCTCCCCCTTCGTCAGCCATGGACAGGGCACGCACGTCGTCGACGCTCGTGCGAGCACCCTCGATGATGGACAGGGCGGCGGCCTCGCGCACGGCGGCCTCCGCGCGCGCCTCCTCCCAGCCTCGGCGCAGTCCCTCGCTAAAGCGCAGGTCGGCGAGGGCCGCGTGGGCCTCGTTCATGGCGGAGGCGACGTCGGGGCGGGCTGCCGCCGCACGCAACACGGCGGGTGCGGGGTCGACGAGGGCTTCGATACTCACCCCTCTACACTAGGGGCATGACGCTTTTGCAGCATCGAAACCTCTCCGCGCGCCTGCGCTCAGGGTTGTTCGCGTTCGTTTTCGCCCCGATCGCCCTGGTGTTCCTGGGGTCCTCGATGGTCGACGTACAGGCGTTGGCCTCGGTCGGCCAGCCCCTGGCCTCGGTCGAGGGGCTCATCGGCATGGCGCTCGCGTCACTGCTGCTGGCCCTCATCGCCCTCAATTGCGAGGAGTCGAGCGCGGGCATGGTCGTGACCTTCGTGTGGTCGATCGTCGTGGGGGTGGCCCAGTTCTTCGGCGTGGCGCGCCTTCCTTTTCTCATGAAGTCATCCGTGGGCGCCGAGGATGTCATCGCGGGCGTGTCCTGGTGCCTCTACCCGGTGTGCATGTCGCTCATGCTCGGCGCGTGCGCGCTGACGATCAAGTCGGTGCGAGTGCGCGCCGGTAAGAGCACGCGCGTGCCTCTGGCCCGCGTGCACCGCCACGGATTCGGCACGACGGTAGCGCTTCCCGCGGCGGTCGCGGCGGGCACGCTGATGGTCGCGGCGGCCCCCTCGGACACGACGAACGTCGCGGCCATGGGCCTGGAGGGGGTCACCGAGGGCTTCGAGCCGATGCACTGGCTCGCGCTCGGAGCGGGCGTCGCGTTCGCGGTGCTCGTCGTGAGCGCCCGCTGGTCGATCACGGGCACGCAGATCGCGAGCTGGTTCATTTTGGTGCTCCCCACGTACGTCGTGCTGCCCGTGTGGGCGTCGCTGACGGGCAACGTGATCGTCCCCGGCCCGTCCCTGCTGACGAAGATCGCGCTCGCGAGCCCGCCGCTGGCGGCCCTCGGAATGGCGACCGGCTGCGCTTCGATGGGTGTCCTGTGGGCCCGCGTGCGGGCGCTCAAGAAGCTCGAGACGGATGAGGATTCGACGGCAAAAGAGGGGCCTGCCGAGGGCTAATGCGCGCAAGCGCTCACCCTGACCGTAATATGTGGGCAGATATAAGGAGGAAGCATGTCTGATAACGAGTTTGACGCCCAGCGCGACCGCGCCGAGGAGGTACCTGACAACCTGGTGCTGACCGGTGAGGAAATCGAGCTGCCCGGTGAGGATTCCGACGCGTCGGCGATCATCGGCGAGTCCAGCGAGCCCATCCACACGGGCGAAATCGAGGCCGTCGCGATCGGCGGCCTGACGGGCCGCGTGCCGGCCGCAGCGCCGCTCAAGCCGACGATCGAGGACAAGATCTCCACGGGCGAGCTGCCCGTCGTGTCCGCCCCCGAGGGCGATCTCCCGGTCGTTTCTTCCTCCGACGAGGCCGACTCCGCCCCCGAGCAGGAGCAGACCGAGCAGGAGTCCGCCGCCGACGCTCCGGCCGCCGACCAGGGCGCCGATGAGTCTGCCGAGGCCGACGCTCCGTCCGCAGAGGCGACCGATGAGTCCGAGACCACCAATGAGGCCCCCGCTGAGGAGGCCCCCGAGGAGCAGGCTCCCGCAGACGACACCGCTTCCGACGAGCCCGCCCCCGCCTCGTCGAACGAGGAGGGCGAGCAGCCCGAGGCCTCCGCGGACCAGCCGGAAGAAGGCGGGAATTCCTTTGCTTCCCTGCTCTCCTCCGCAGACGAGGACGCAGCAGGCGAGGCGACCGAGGACGTGACCGAGGATCCGGAGCCCGCGCTCGCCCCCGTCATGACGCCCGCGCAGGCGGCCGCCGCCCTGAGCGAGGCCAACGACGAGGCGACCGACGATACTTCCGACGAGGCCGAGGCCCCCTCGAGCGACGATCAGCCCTCCGAGGACGAGCCGGCCGAGAGCGAGGTCGCCGCAGTCGGTGGCGCAGCCGCCGAGGCCTCCGCGCACTCGCCGTCCTCGCGCCGCTCCATGATCTTCGGCGACGACGAGACCCTGTCCTCCTCGATTCCCGCGGTCGCGGCCGAAGAGGAGAACGCTCCCGCCGAAACCTCCGCGGAGGAAGAGCCCGTGGCTGAGGAGGAGGCCCCCTTCACCGAGCCGACGACCCAGCTGCCGACGCAGGACACCGAGGCCTCGTACTCCTTCGAGGATCAGGATGCCGCCGAGGCCGCACGCCCGCGCCGCCGCTCCCTGCTGGGCGAGGGGAACGAGGACAGCGAGGCGGCAACCCTGGCAGCCATCGCGTCGACCGCCGCGCGCGGCGACAAGTCCGACGCGCCTTCGAGCCTGGACGACGAGCTCTTCTCCGCCGCCCCCGAGATCACGGAGATGCCCTCGCGCACGGGCGCCCACTGGCTGTCCTTCCTGCTCTTCCTGCTGCTCGTGCCCGCCGGCTGGTACCTGGCCGCCGACGCGGGTGCCCGAATGACTCTGGCGGACACCGCCCCCATCTACACGGGCGTCGCCTCGATCGTGGCCCTGGGCGAGATCCTCGGCGCGATCGTCATCTCCGCGATCCTTTTTGTGACCGCGCGCCGCTCGTCGCTGGGCGCCTGGCTGATGGGCATCGTGACCCTCATCGTGGGTCTGCCGTGGCTCATGGCCCCCGGCATCACGGAGGCGTCGGTGCTGTCTACGCTCACCGCGCTGACCAACACGGGTTCCCTGGGCGCAAACCTGTCGCATCACCTGCAGGCCTCCGGCTACTCCGGCCGCTTCGCGCTGCTGGGCATCGCCCTCATGGGCCTGGCCTACGTGTCCCACTCGGCACGCCGCACGGGTCGCGCCGAGGAAGCGCTGCGCGTCTCGCTCGAGTCCACCAACCCGGCGGGCGCCTTCTACTCCAAGCGCGCCCGTAAGAAGGCAGCGAAAGAAGCGGCCCGCAAGTGAAAACTCTGATTCCCGCCAGCGCGATCGAGCTTGAGGGTCCGTGGACCCATCGGCACGTGAGCGCTGGCGGCGCCGCATTCCACGTCGCCGACATGGGCGAGGGCATGGACCATGCGCTCGTCCTCCTGCACGGCTTCCCCGAGCACTGGTGGGCATGGCGCGACGTCCTGCCCGCCCTCGCGGAGTCGACCTCGCGCGTGTTCGCCCTTGATTTGCGAGGCTTCGGTACCTCCGACCTGACGCGCGGAGACTGCGACCTACAGCAGATGGCGAACGATGTGATCGGCGTTGTGCGCGCCCTCGGCGTGGCATCGTTCTCCGTGGCCGGCATGGGGATCGGCGGCACGGTCGCGTGGATGATCGGGGCGCTGGCCCCCCTCGAACTGCGATCGGTGGCCGTCCTGTCGGCGCCGCACCCCCTCGGCGTCCAGCCCGTGATCGGTCGCGCGCCCTGGGCGGGTGGCCGCGTCCTGCAGGGTCGCCTCGCGCTGCCCACCGGGCGTGAGCGCGCGCTGCGTTCGGGTGCTCTCGTGACGACCGTGTTCCGCGCGTGGGCCTCGCCCGGGAACGTCGACGCCCTCGTCTCCCAGTCGGGCACGTACCGCGCCGCGCTGCGTCGCCCCTTCGCGGCGCATACCGCGCTGCGTGGCCTGAGCGCCGCCCGCAAGATCTCGCGTGAAGAGCGCCGACTGCTGTCGGAGCCTGTGCGCGTGCCCGTCCTGTCCCTCGTCGGGCGCGACGACGGGGCATGGTCGGCGCTGGATCACGCGGCGGACGCCCAGTTCGTGGATGCGCCGCTGACGCAGATCGTCATTCGCGAGGCCGGACACTTCCTCCCCGAAGAAGCACCGCAGGCTGTGGCCGAGGCTCTGTCAGAGCACGTCGGCGCGCACGCTCAGTAACCGGTTTTTCATTAGACAGGTCACACAAAACGCGAAATGAAGCCCATTTCACCTGATAGATAGGGCATAATGGTGTGATGCGCGGTACCTCCTCGTGAGTGGTATTACGTATGGGATCCACTGCGCAATCCAAATCGAAACGCCCGAGCAATCGGGCACGAGCGGAAGGAGCTCCGCACCATGATCGGTGACGGAAACTTCATCAGCCAGGTGCCGCTGTTCGGTGGCCTTGATGATGCACAGCAGGTGTCCCTCCAGCAGAAGATGGGTCACACGACCCTGCGTCGCGGAGAGACTCTCTTCGACGAAGGCGATCTCGGCGATCGCCTGTACATCGTGACCGAGGGCAAGGTGAAGCTCGGCCACACGTCCAGCGACGGCCGCGAGTCTCTGCTCGCAGTCCTGGGCCCCGGAGAGATCATCGGTGAGCTCACGCTCTTCGATCCGGGTCCGCGCTCAACCACCGCAACCGCCGTTTCCCCGGCGTCCCTCCTCTACCTCGAGCACGAGGATCTCATGCACGTGCTCGACACCAACCCGACCCTGGCCAAGCACATGCTGCGCGCCCTCGCGCAGCGCCTGCGCCGCACCAACGAGTCCCTCTCGGATCTCGTGTTCTCCGACGTTCCCGGCCGCGTCGCCAAGGCCCTCCTGGACCTTGCAGATCGCTTCGGCACCGCGACCGACAAGGGCGTCCACGTCCCCCACGACCTCACGCAGGAAGAGCTCGCCCAGCTGGTCGGCGCCTCCCGTGAGACCGTGAACAAGTCTCTGGCCGACTTCGTGTCGCGCGGCTGGATCCGTCTGGAAGGTCGCGCCGTGACCCTCCTCGACGTTGATCGCCTGGCGCGTCGCGCTCGCTGACCGCAGCCTACACAGGGTTGGGCCCGACACCGTGAGGTGTCGGGCCCAACCTTTTGCTTGACGATATGAACGAGGCCGTGGCCCCTCGTGCGATGTCCGCACGGCCGACCACGGCCTCGTTCATACGCAGAGCTGCTGCGCGTCAGTTCTGAACGGCGGGTGCTTCCTCAATCGGACGCTTGAGGTAGGCCACCAGGTTCTCAGAACCTGTAGGACCGGGGATCACCTGGACGAGTTCCCACCCGTCGGCGCCCCACTGGTCGAGGATTGCTTTCGTCGCGTGCGTGAGCAGCGGAATCGTGGAGTATTCCCATTTAGTCATAGCTCTATCCTACCCGCCCGCCAACTGGGGGCGCACGAAGGACAGGACCTTCGGGACGTGGGGGCTGCGGAGCTCGCGGGCGAGGGGCTCGTCGGAGGTGCGCAACCATTCCAGCCAATTGTCCGCGTGAGGATAGTGGCGCAGAATCGCTCGACGTTCACGTTCCGTCAGTCCGCCCCACACGCCGTAGTTAGCCTCAGACTCGAGAGCATCGGCGAGACATTCGAGGCGAACCTCGCATTCGTAGCAGCGCATACGAACCTGACGCTGGGAGGCACCCTGCACGAACAGCACGTCCGGTTCGATGGACGCGCAGAGCGCGCGGGCGACCCAGCTCTGGTCGTCGCCTTGCGTTGACATCGTGGAACTCCACTTCACTGTATTTCGAGCCCTGCCTGTGACCATACACACATGCGTGTGCCGGTGCAAACGCTGCGACCACTGTCGAAGGCACCTCAAGGTGATTCATCAGGCAATTCTCACGCGCCGCCAAACGCCAGATGAGCGGGCCGACACGTAAGCTAGGAACATGTCGCACTCTCACTCTCGCGCTGTCCGACCGGCCCAGCTGCTCGCGCTGCTACTGGCGTTCCTGAGCGTGTCCTCGCTCATGGGCGTCGTCACGGCCGGCATGCTCGTCCCCGTCGCGGGACCCACCGCGCTGGCAGCAAAGTCGGTCCCCTCCGTCTTCAACGAGCTGCCCGGTGACCTGCAGACCGTGGCCCCGGCCGAGGAGTCGCAGCTCCTCGATTCGTCCGGCGGCGTGATCGCACACTTCTACGACAAGCAGCGCATCGTGGTGCCCAGCGCCAACATCGCTGACGTTATGAAGAAGGCAATCGTCGCGATCGAAGATAAGCGCTTCTACGAGCACAACGGTGTCGATGCCACGGGTATCGCTCGTGCGCTCGTGACGAACCTGGGCGATAGCGGCCGCCAGGGCGCTTCGACGATCACCCAGCAGTACGTGCGTAACTCGCTGGCAGAGCGCGGCTACCTCGAGGGCGACGCGGACCAGGTGAGCGCAGCGACCGAGCAGACCACTGAGCGCAAGCTGCGCGAAATCAAGTACGCGCTGGCATTGGAGAAGACCCAGTCGAAGGACGAAATCCTCACGGGTTACCTCAACATCGCCCCCTTCGGCCCCATCACCTACGGTGTCGAGGCCGCTTCGCAGCGATACTTCTCCAAGTCCGCGTCGGAGCTGAACTACCTGGAGGCTGCGCTCCTCGCAGGCCTCGTCCAGTCCCCCGTCCAGTATGATCCGCTGACCCACCCGGAAGCCGCTCAGGAGCGCCGCGACACGGTCCTGGCAACGATGCTTGACCAGGGCGTCATCACGCAGGAAGAGTACGACGAGGGCATCGCAACGTCGGTCGATTCGATGCTGCACCCGACGGTATCCTCGGAGGGCTGCTCGGGCGCCGACTCCTCGAAGGCATACTTCTGCGACTACGTCCTGTCCCAATTCCTGGAGGACCCGACATTCGGCGCGACGCGCATCGAGCGCGAGCGCCTGCTCAAGACCCAGGGCATCACGATCCGTACGACGCTGGACACCGCGAAGCAGGACGCAGCCTACGCCTCGTTGACGAACGCGATCCCCGTGGGCGACGCCTCCGGCCTGAACGACGCGCTCGTGTCGCTGGACCCGCGCACCGGCAAGGTGCTCGCGATGGCCCAGAACACGACCTACGGCATCGAGAGCGGCCAGACCATGGCAAACTACTCGGCCGACGGTAACTTCCAGGTGGGCTCGACCTTCAAGGTGTTCACCCTCCTGCAGTGGTTCAAGGAAGGACACTCGGCCTACGAGACCGTGGGGTCGGCCAACACGTTCTACCCGAACGGCTCCTTCAAGTGCGATGGCCGCTCCATCACCACCGAGGGCTACCAGGTCAACGACCTCGCGGGTAAGACCGGCACGATGAACGTCGTGCGCGCCACCGGCCAGTCGGTCAACCAGGCGTTCGTGAACATGGCGTCGCGCGTGGACTTCTGCTCGATCTTCGAGACCGCCTACGACATGGGCATCACAGAGGACGGCGAGGTCCCGGCCCCCTTCCCCGCCAACATCCTCGGCTCCGTGTCGAGTTCCCCGCTGCACATGGCGTCCGTGTTCGCCACGATCGCGAACTCCGGCCAGCAGTGCAAGCCCCAGTCCATCGAGTCCGTGACCGACCGCGACGAGAACGTTCTCAAGGAGTTTGCGGCGGACTGCAAAGAGGTCATCTCCCCTGACCTTGCGAACAAGACGGCGGCCCTTCTGACGGCCTCGGCCGGCCAGTACTACACGTCGACGCGCCTGGGCGACGGTCGGCCCTTCGCCGCGAAGTCGGGTACCACCGACGGGCACGCGAACACGTGGCTGACGGGCTTCACGCCGTCGCTCGCGACGTCCGTGTGGGTGGGTCACGGCGACAACTCCTCGCAGGAAGTGTCCGGCGTTGTCATCAACGGCGTCTACCACTCCGAGATCTTCGGTGAGACCTACGTCGGCCAGAACATCTGGGCTCCCTACATGACGCAGGCGCTGGCGGGCACTCCGGTCGAGGCCGTGTCGAACGCGAACATCGGCGCGACGACGCCTCAGCGCGGCGCGACTCCCACTCCCACACCGAGCGCGTCACCCACCAGCAATGACCACTAACATCGCGTCTACACTCGCAGGGGCCACGGCCTCGTCCGCTCGACGAGGCCGTGGCCTCCTGCGCACTGCGGGAGCGGTCGTCGGCGGGCTGGGTCTCGCTGGCCTGGCCGCGGGCGGCGCGGCGCTCGCATGGGGTTCGGTCGAGCGTACGATGCCGGTGCTGCGCCGCTACGACGTCCCCGTTGAGGGTGACGTTCCCGAGGTAACGATCCTCCAGATCGCGGACCTGCACCTGTTTGCCGGACAGGATTTTCTCCTGCGTTTCCTATCGGATGTCGCAGCCTCGGAGCGCTTCGACATGGTCGTAGCGACCGGCGACAACTTCGGATCTGTGGATGCACTGGACATGGTGATGGACGCGTACCGCCCGTTCCTGTCCTATCCGGGCGCTTTCGTGCTCGGTTCGAACGACTACTACTCACCGATTCCCAAGCGCTGGAGCCGCTACCTATCACGATCGAAGCCGCACCCCGCACGGGTTGTTCCCGATCTTCCCTACCTGCCGATGGTGCGTCACATGCGTCAGGCCGGCTGGGTCGATCTGTCGAATGCTGCCGGCACGATCAGCCTGCCCGCCGGCACGGTGTCCCTGCTTGGCACGGATGACGCTCATATCCACCGGGATCGTGTGGGAGCGCCGGCCTCGTCATGGGCGGCACCGGGCACCCTGCGTCTGGGCGTCACGCACGCCCCCTACACGCGCGTCGTGTCCGCGCTGACGTCGGCAGGCTCGGACCTGATCCTCGCCGGGCACACGCACGGCGGCCAGATCGGCATTCCCGGAGTCGGGGCGATCATCACGAACTGCGACATTTCGCGCCCCTACGCGAAGGGCTTGAAGCGGTGGGAGGCTCCGGACGGCACTGAAGCGTGGCTGCATGTTTCGGCTGGCCTGGGAACCTCCCCCTACGCAAAGATTCGCATCGCAACGCGTCCCGAGGCATCTCTGCTGCACGTGCACCCCGCATAGGAGGGAGTCGCGCCACCGGCTGCCGGGCTTTCTGGAGCCCACGCGGCCGGACGACATGCGGCGTGGACCACACTTCGAGCGCTCACTCCGTCTCCGTTTGGGAATTTCGACGGGGTGAGGCTATACTCGAACGGCACCGGGGTGTGGCGCAGCTTGGTAGCGCGCTTCGTTCGGGACGAAGAGGCCGTGGGTTCAAATCCCGCCACCCCGACCGGTAGTCGCCGGGACCGAAAGGTCCCGGCGACTTTTGTATAGGCGCTATGCTCAGAATCACTGACCAATGGGTCGAAAGAGCATAATCGCCCATTAGACTGAGGTCGTACCCATCACTCACTTTGAGGAGAATCTTTATGAAGCGTCGTCTTGCAGCAGCTCTGCTCATCGTCACGCTCCCCCTGGGCATGGCAGCATGCCACGGCACGAAGTCCCGCAAGGCCACTCCGAGCACCCCGGCGCCCGCGGCGACCGCCAGCGCTGATCCGACGCAGGCCCCCGGTCCGACCCAGGCCCCCGCCGCCACGCAGGCCCCCGGCAACTCCAGCCAGTCCGTCGACCAGGCTTGCGGCCTGATCACGGACCAGATGAAGACTTTTACCACGAGCTTCGACAGCGTCAATGACGAGGTGAAGCAGAAAGCAATCGTTGACACCACCATCGAGACGCTCAACTCGCCGAAGATCACCAACCCTGAGGTCAAGCAGGCTTCCAGCAACGTGGCCACTGTCCTGACGGACATCCTGGCCTACGGCAAGAAGTACGAGTCGAACCCGAGCGCTGCCGATCAGAACGAGGCCAACGAGCTCATCGCGCGCCTCGGCACCTCGCTACTCTCGCTGAACGACCTCTGCCCCGGGATTGTGGAGAAGTGACGCACACCTACGTCATCTCACCGATCAGGTAGTAGATGGAGGGGCGGCCCATCGGGCCGCCCCTCCAACGCTATGTTCGACTCAGTGACTAATCAGTGCTGGTATCCGCACTTGTTGAACAGTTCCGTCTGCTTCGCGCTGAGATCCTCCATAATCTTCTGGTATTCCTCGAGCTTCTGGACGTCCATGCTCATCGGATCCGCCTTCAGAACACCCGAGTTGTCAGCAGCGGCACGCCATCCAGCAGCGACCTGATCGACGGACTCTTTAATCTCCTTGTTGGTGATCTTCTTAGAGGCCTCTTCGTAGGTGGTGGCAAACGTGGTGTAGGTGTCGGCGATGTTGGCAGCGTCACCATTCTGTGCTGAATTCACGAGGGCGAGGCCCGCGTCATTGAGAGGCTTCTCGAGCAGCTTGCAGGCGTCAGCCTTCGACTGGGACCCACACGCGGCCATGCCGAGAGGGAGAAGGGTCACGAGGATCGCGGCGGCGATGCGGCGCTTCATATGTTTGCTCCTTGATGTGTTGATGATGGATGCTCTTCGAGCCTATCGACCTACGAGAGCCTGACTCAACGGTCAGAGCGTGCCTCTGCTCACACATCGAAAGGCCATAAATATCGACACACACGAACGGTGACCACGGATGACCAACAGCCATCATAATTACCCTCTCAAATTGAGCAAGAGTGCCGACTCGCGACCTCCGTCGACGATCTCACCAACCTGTGCAGCGTGGACAAGTAAGCAACCACTGACTCATGGCAACGCAGGAGGGGCGGCCCGACGGGCCGCCCCTCCTCGCTGTCTAATCGACCGATAACCGGTGCTGGGGATCAGCGCCCCCGCGCCCCGACCTCGTCGATTCAGGCCGCTCCGCCGTTCTTCCAGCGACGGAAGAACATGGCAAGCAGCGCGCCGGAGAGGTTGTGCCACACAGAGAACACAGCCGCCGGGAGCGCGGTCTCCGGGGTGTGGCGCAGCTTGGTAGCGCGCTTCGTTCGGGACGAAGAGGCCGTGGGTTCAAATCCCGCCACCCCGACCGGTAGTCGCCGGGACCGTTTGGTCCCGGCGACTTTTGTATAGGCGCTATGCTCAGAATCACTGACCAATGGGTCGAAAGAGCGCGATCGCCCATTAGACTGAGGTCGTACCCATCACTCACTTTGAGGAGAATCTTTATGAAGCGTCGTCTTGCAGCAGCTCTGCTCATCATCACGCTCCCCCTGGGCATGGCAGCATGCCACGGCACGAAGTCCCGCGAGGCCACCCCGAGCACCCCGGCACCCGCCGCAACCGCCAACGCCAACCCGTCGCAGGCCCCCGGCGCTTCCAACCAGTCCGTCGACGAGGCCTGCGGCGTTGTGCAGACCCAGATGAAGCCATACATCGACGCCGGCAACAACGACTCCAGCAACACCGCGCAGCAACTGATAGCTGCTGAATCCACCATCAACGGCCTGAATTCTGCGCAGATCGGCAACCCCGACGTGAAGCAGGCGGCCAGCAAGTTTGCCGCGGCCCTCACGGATGGGATTAACTTCAGCAAGAAGTACGGGCCAAACCCGCCTGCCGCCAACCAGCAAGAGTATAAGCGATTGGTGCAGAACCTGATCGACTCCGTGGCCTCTCTGCAAAAGCTGTGCCCCAGCATCCAGTTGTACTGACGCTCGCCTGAACATTCATTCATCGATCACGTAGTGTTGGAGGGGCGGCCCGATGGGCCGCCCCTCCTCACTCAACGCCCGCACGCGGGCACATACATCTGATGTTGCTCGTCAGCGCGCGTTGCACACCGTCTCAAGCGACGACATTGACGTCGCGAGGTTCGTGTACAGATCCATAGCCTCAGTCATCTGCTCTTGCGAAGGTTCGTCTCCCACCGTCTTGGCGAAATCAGCGAGAGCCTGAGCACTATCGCCCGCAGCCACCGCAGCAGCCTTCACTTCCGAGTTGGTAATCTCGTCAGACTTCAGGACAGTCGCAACGCTGCTCATACCCTGGACCATGTCTTCCGTGTTGCTCGGATCAAGGCCATCAATTGCCTTGACGGCCTTGTCATTGATGATCTGACAGGCAGCCTGCTTGGACTGCCCACCACAGGCGGCCAGGCTCAGGGGCAGCAGTGCAACGAGGCTCGTCATCTACTCAGTTGAGAACCGGACGCGGGGACCAGTGCTCGTCCCGCCCCGGCCTCGTCTATTTAGGCCTGTCCGCCGTTCTTCCAGCGACGGAAGAACATGGCCAGCAGCGCGCCGGACAGGTTATGCCACACGGAGAACACAGCTGCCGGGAGCGCGGTCTCCGGGGTGGAGGCGAAGTGGGTCTTCGCCAGCGTCGCGGCCAGCGCCGAATTCTGCATGCCGACCTCGATTGCGGTCGTGCGCGCCGCCTTGTCGGAGCCACGGCCGACGCGTCCGGCCAGGTAGCCGAAAAGGTAGCCCAGGAGGTTGTGGCAGATGACAACCGCAATGATGAGAGCGCCAGACGTCAGGATCTTGTTAACCGAGCCAGACACGACGACCAGCAGCACGTAGCAGATACCGAACACGGAAATCCAGGGGAGAAGCGGCAGGATCTTCTCCACGAACTTGCCAGCGACGAAGCGCACGATGAAGCCGCCCAGGACGGGGGCGAGAACCATCAGCAGGATGTTCTTCGCCATCGCCGCGCCATCCACCGGCATGCGATTACCCACCAGCCAGGCGGTGAGCAGCGGCGTCATGAGGGGTGCGAGCAGCGTCGAGATCGAGGTCATGGTGACCGACAGCGCGACGTCAGCCTTCGCCAGGTAGGAGATCACGTTCGAGGCCGTACCACCGGGCGCACAGCCGACGAGGATGACGCCGACCGCGACCGCGTCGGGCAGACCAAACACGTAGCACAGGGCCCAACCGACGAGGGGCATGATCAGGTACTGGGCGACAACACCCACGAGCACGGGCAGCGGACGCTTGACGATAAGCCCAAAGTCGGGCAGCGTCAGGGTCAGGCCCATGCCGAACATGATGACACCGAGCGCCCAGTTAACGCCGGGGGCCAGCGGCTTGAAGGTGTCGGGCGTGATCATAGCGATCGCGAAGGCCGCCAGGATCAGCAGCGGGAAGACCGTGACGGCGATGCGCGCACTTCGGTCTTCGGAGGAAAGGACGGGGGATTGAGTTGTAACTGCGTCTGATGTGGACATGCCACCATATTTCACCGCTCGTTGTATTTTTCCCGCTTCAGTCTCACGTTATGACCCTCCCAGTATTGAGCCTCACAGGAGTACTTCACTAAGCTAAGGCTATGCACAGTGCAGCGCCGCAGACTCACTCAACGCCCGAACGCACCGCGGAGAGCTCCCCCAACCGCCCATCGGGGCGCCTCCAGGGGTGCCCGAAGCCGCGCCACCACAACAATCCCCGCATGCGTAAGCTTGCCCGCGACGGCTGGATCTCGGACCAGCATGGCGCGTGGACGATGATGGCTTTCCCGCCGCTGCTCGGGTGGGCGCTGTCCTTCACCTTCTCCTGGACGGTCTTCCTCATGCTGGTGTCGTGGGCGATGGCATTCCAGATGTTCTCCGCCGTGTGCCTGTGGGTGAAAACGCCCGCCAAGCGCCGCTCCCGCATTGCCCCCGCGGTCCTGACCTACGGCGTGCTCGCGGCGCTCCCCGGCGCCACCCTCCTGGCACTGCGCCCACAGCTGCTATGGTGGGCGATCGCTTTCGCACCCCTGGCCTCGTCCGCGATCTACCTTGTGTGGAAGGGCCGCGAGCGCTCCCTGGGCGCCCGTGCGGCCTCGATCCTGGCGGGCAACATCATGGGCCCCGTGGCGTTCTCGCTGGCGATCGCTGATGGTTCACCGTCTGCGGTGACCCTCCACGCATGGGCGACGTGCGCCGCGTTCGGCCTGCACTACATCGGCACAGTTCCGCTGGTTCGTTCGATGATCCGAGGCCGCAAGGACCCGCGCTGGGCGATGGGTTCCACGCTGCTGCACGCTGCGTTCACGCTGTGCGCGGCCGTGGGGTGGTGGTTCGGCGCGCTGACGATCTGGCCCGTCCTCATGTGGGCGTGCCTGACCGCGCGCGCGTGGGTCATGCCGACGCTGAACCGGACCCGCGCGCGTCCCTTCTCACCCAAGCTGATCGGCTTCAGCGAGCTCGGCTGGTCGCTTCTCCTCATCGCCTCGCTGCTGATCCCGTAATCCACTGCACCCCGGTGGGTGGTCGTGGGCGCGTCCGTTTCGTCGGGCGCGCCCATTCGCATGCTGACCCTACGCGCCGACGCCCGCGGTGCGCGCGAATTCAGCGGCCACGGACAGGAAGCGGTCGTTCTGCTCGCGCGAGCCGACCGAGACTCGCACGCCCACGCGGAAGGGGCGCACGATGAGGCCGACGCGCGCGCATGCCTCGACGAGGCCGTAGACGTCGCCGCGGATCAGGTAGAAGTTCGACTGGCTGTCGGGGATGTCGTAGCCGAGTGCGCGCAGGGCCGGGATGATGCGCTCGCGCTCGGCGATGATCTCGGCGACCGCGCGCTGCACGCCCTCGGCGTCCTTCAGGGAGGCGAGGGCCGCGGCGAGGGCAAGGGAGCTGACGCCGAAGGGGACGAGGAGAGCCTGGATCGCGCCGATCACCTCGGGATCGCCGATGGCGTAGCCGACGCGCACGCCGGCCAGGGCGTGCGCCTTGGAGAACGTGCGCATGACGATGACGTTGGGGTGTTCTTCGATGAGGGGGACCGCTGTGCGCACGCCGGGCTTGGTCGCGAAGTCGATGTAGGCCTCGTCGACGATGACCATGACGTCATCGGGGACGTCGGCGACGAAACCGGCGATCTCCTCGTAGGTGAGGGCCGGGCCGGTCGGGTTGTTGGGCGAGCAGACGATGACGGCGACGGTGTCGGGCGTGATCGCGGCGCGCATGGCGTCGAGGTCGTGGGTGGCGTCCGGGAGGAGCTCAACGGGCACGGGTTCGCCGCCCACGGAGGGAATGGCGATCGGGTAGGACTCGAAGGAGCGCCAGGGGAAGACGACCTGGCTGCCGGGCTGGCAGACGGCGGACAGTGCGGCGACGAGGATCGCCGAAGAACCAGTACCCACACACACCTGGTCGGCACCGACGCCGAAGCGCTGCGCGAGGGCCTCGCGCAGGGGCGCGGCCGTCAGGTCGGGGTAGCGGTTGATCGTCTCGAGCTCGCGGGCGATCGCCTCAAGCACCGCTGGGCTGGGCGGCGTCGGCATCTCGTTGGAGGAGATTTTGACGGCGTCGGGCGCGGTCTTGCTGGGAACGTAGCGAGGCAGGGAGGCGACGGCGGGACGGATGCGCAGGTTGGTCATGTGTGTAGTCCTATCCCATGGACTTGGACCGTGCAAGCATCATCCCACTGCGCAAGAATGGAGAAATGGACTTTATTGCTCGTTTATTGGCCACGATGGCCGGCCTGTGGGTGACGACCCGCGTGGTCTCGTCGATCTCGATCGAGTCGTCGTCGGCGTCGCAAACCGTCATCGTTCTGGCGGCCGTCGCCCTCGTGTTCACTGCGGTGAACTCGATCATCAAGCCTGTGGTGACGACGCTGGCATTCCCCCTGTACCTCCTCACTTTCGGCCTGTTTGCCCTGGTGACGAACTCTCTGCTCTTCGCGCTGACGGGGTGGCTGTCCACGTCGCTCGGATTCCCCATGACGACGGGCGGCTTCTGGTCCTGCCTGTTCGGCGCGGTCATCACCTCCGTGGTGTCCTCGATCGTCTCGGGCATCCTGCGGGATAAGAAAGACAAGCGGGACTGACTCGGCTCCCCTCTCCGTCGAGGCGCATTACCCCTGGGTAATGCGCCTCGTTTGATAGTGGTGGATGGTGGTCTGCGTGTCCTGGGTGAGGCCGAGCGCCTGGGTGCGGCGGGCCTCGGCGGCCGCCAGCGCGCTCAGGCCCGGATCGGACGAGGCCCGGGCGGCGTCCAGGGTGCTTCTTATTTCATCCACGTACAGCGGCGCGCTGTGCGAGGAGGGAACCGGATCTTCGGGGTGAGCCGCGGCCTCGTAGTCGTGGAACCTGACGGTCGTCACGTTGTCCCCACGGGTCGCGTTCCCGTCCAGACCGGGAACGATGTCGCCCGAGTTTTCGTAGGAGAGGACGGGCACGTCGCTGGGCGCAACCGTCGCCGTGGGCGAGCCGGCGGTAACGACCGAGACGACGTTGTAGCGTGCGCGCACGGCGGGGTCGGCGGCCAGCTGAGCCGCCATGATGCCGCCCTGCGAGTGGCCGGCAAACTCGACGGCTTCCTCGGGCGGGATACCGGCCGCCTCCATGGCTTCCATGATCGCGTCGAGCTGATCCGAGGCCATTCCCGCCACGCCCTGCAGGTTGGTGGTCATGTCCTGAGGGCCCGACTGCCCGATGGCAAACGATTGGGTGCCTCGAATGTCGACGGTCCACGAGCGGGTCGTCGTGCCATCCTCCCCCACAGTCACGTGTTCCTCGATGGCGATCTCTCCGTTGTCAGCATCGCCCCCGTGCATGTCGACGATGTGCTCGATGGTGTCGGCACTGGTGGCGACGCCCTCGTAGTGGGTGTCGGGTGCCGCGTCGGGCATGGCCGCGAGCGCGGACTGGGTGCGTGCGTCGAGGACACGCGAGGGCATCAGGGAGCCCAGTCCGTTGGGCCGAATGCGGGCATCGCCGTCCGTGCCTCGAACGATGACCCCGCAGCTGACTCCATGGCCCCAGCGGAAGTCAACGAGCCCCAGGTACGCAAGGAAGGGCGCGGCGAGCGCGGCCATCCCGGACGCCGATTGCGTGGACGTCGAGTTCAGATCCTGGCTGACTCCCAGCCCGGACAGCGCACCTGCGACCCCTCGGTAGACGGGCGAGGAGTTGACGTCCAGGGCGAACCTACCGAGGTCGCGCTGAAACAATGCCCCAGATTCCGCATCTCCGTGCCGCGCGAAGGTGATGCCGTCGATCACGGTGTCACATAGGTCTTTCTCTGCCGCCAACACCGCGAAGCCGGGCATAAGAACGGTGGGCAGCCAGGGGACCCCCGCGCTCGCGGAGGCATCCTGAAACCCGTGGTAGAACGCCACGCCACCGGTGGCCAGGGCGCCGCCTGGCGAGAGGGCGAACGCTCCGAGGCTTCGCCAGCTGAGCTGCGCTCCCAACGGGCTGCCGGGTACGGCCTCCCACAGGGAGGCAGCCGCGTTCGCATCCGCGTACGTGAGGGCCGCGTCCTGCATCTTCCATCGCAGGTCGTCAACGCTGGACTGAAGGGCGTCGAGGGCGCTCAGGGCGGCGCTAATCGCGCCTATGAGGCCAGCCGCCGTCTCCGGGGCAAAAATCGAGGCCAGGTCGGCCTCGGCGAGGGCGGCGTTGAGCGCGAGGCGCGCGGGCCCAATCGAGAGGTTCTCTTCGTACGTGACGAGGGTATGCGTGGCGCACAGCTCGTTGACGTCGACGCTGAAGGAGCCCGAGGACACGGACACGTGTCGGTTCGGATCGAAAGCCACGGTCACCACGCTCCGAGCATGACGAGTTCGGGATGAAGTACGGCTGATTCGGCGGACTCGGCAAGGCTGCGCGCGAGGCCCTGCGTCCGCTCCGTATCAAAGGCTGGGACGAGGTCGAGGGCCTGTTGGATCTGGTCGAGGACTGCCTGAGCGCCGGCGACGACCTCGCCGCAGCGCGCCCGGTATGAGTCACCCCCTACTCCCGTCCACTGCGGGCACGACGCACCCGCGAGTACCCCGCGCAGGCCGTCGACGAGGCCCTGGGCGGCTTGGAGAGACAGGCCTGGGCTGGTCGGATCGAGGATCATGGTGTCTCCCATCATCGGAAGAGTCGTTACTTGTCCTCGCACGCTACGCCGCCCCACTCCCCCACCACCAGCCGCGCAGCGCCGCCTGTGGATAACCACCCGACGCCACCCACCCCTGTGGACGACACGCCCGGGGACGTCACGCGCCCACCCGCCCAGCCCCGGCCTCGTACGTTACCCACGCCACGAACCGCCGAGCGGACTGGGCGTCCCGATGGCCCCTCGTTCTGGGAAGATAGGGGTATGAGCGACACGATGACACTGTTCTCCACTGCCCACGGATATTCGGACCTGGCGGGCGGGGGTGAACCGCTCAGCCCCCTGGACGGCCGCTACCGCGCGGTGGCCGCGCCCCTGGCGAACTACCTGTCCGAGGCGGGCCTGAACCGCGCGCGCGTGCACGTCGAGATCGAGTGGCTGATTTTCCTGCTCGACAACTCGGTCCTGCCGGGAGCACCCACGTTGACCGACGCCGAGCGCGACTACCTGCGCGCCCTCACGCGCGACTTCGGCGCCGACCACATCAAGCGCCTAGGCGAGTTCGAGGCCGTTACCCGCCACGACGTCAAGGCCGTCGAGTACCTGATCGGCGAATACCTCGAGGCGGCCTCCGAGAAGCTGGGCGAGGGCACGAATCTGCCGTCGCTACGCGAGGTCGTCCACATCTTCTGCACCTCCGAGGACATCAACAACCTGGCGTACGCGCTGACGATCAAGGCCGCGACCGAGCAGGTGTGGCTGCCCGCGATCCGCGCGCTCCTGGATCGCCTGCGCGGCCTCGCCGAGGCCGGGGCGGCCGTCCCGATGCTGGCGCACACGCACGGACAGCCGGCAACCCCCGTGACGATCGGCAAGGAGATGGCTGTGTTCGCGCACCGCCTGTCCCGCCAGATCAAGCGCGTCGAGGCCACGGAGTACCTGGGCAAGATCAATGGCGCGACGGGCACGTGGGCCGCGCACGTCGTGTCGGTGCCGGGTGCGGATTGGCCGACGCTGGCTCGCTCTTTCGTGGAGGGCCTGGGCCTGACGTGGAACCCGCTGACCACGCAGATTGATTCGCACGACTGGCAGGCCGAGCTGTACGCGGACGTGGCGCGCGCTGGTCGTATCGCCCACAACCTGGCGACGGACGCGTGGACCTACATTTCGATGGATTACTTCCACCAGAACCTGGCGGCGCAGGGCTCGACGGGATCGTCGACGATGCCGCACAAGGTCAACCCGATTCGCTTCGAGAACGCGGAGGCGAACCTGGAGGTGTCGAACGCGCTGCTGGATTCCCTGGGCGCGACGCTGGTGACCAGCCGCATGCAGCGCGACCTGACGGATTCGACGACGCAGCGCAACGTGGGCGTCGCGTTTGGTCACGCGGTACTGGCCTATGACAACCTGGTGCGCGGCCTGGATGGCATCGAGATCAACGCTGCTCGCATGGCGCAGGATTTGGACGCGAATTGGGCGGTGCTCGGCGAGGCCGTCCAGCAGGCGATGCGCGCCGCCGCGATCGCGGGCGCGACCGGCATGGCGAACCCGTACGAGCGCCTTAAGGAGCTGACGCGCGGCCACGAGGTGGGCGCGGAAGACATGCGCGAGTTCATCGCTGGCCTGGGTCTTCCGGCCGAGGTGGAGGAGCGCCTCCTTGCGCTGACCCCCGCGACCTACATCGGCCTGTCCGAGCGCCTGGCGCGCTGGGAGGCCTGAACTCTATCGGTTGGGGCGGCGGGTGCGCGGTTGGTCCGCGCCTCGCCGCCCGTGCCGTTTCTCGACTATATCGACGAGGCCGGGGCAGGTTTACGAGCCTGACTGGGCACCGCTCTGGTAGCCAGTCTGCGAATCGGACTGGGTGCCGGATTGTGGGGTGACGTGGGCACCCGGGGTGAGCGTGGGGACCGGGTGCAGGTCGGGGTCCGTGTTGTCGCTGACCGTCACGTGCACACCCGGGAACGCCTCCTCCACCGACGGCAAAACGAACTGACCGGGATCATTCAGAGCGTGAGAGGTCGGCAGGCACGCGGAGTAGGATCTCATCTCGATACCGGTCTCGGTGTACTTAAACTGAGCGGAGTTACCGTCATTGTCCGTGAAGTAGATCTTCCGGCTCCCATCTTCACGGAAGTCGTCTTGCATCCACAGACCAGACGTACCGTCACGCCGGTGAGTGTTGACGACCTCCCCAAGCCGATCAAAGGAGATCTGCGGAGCCACCGTGCTGTAGCCAACGACCCGATAGCCTTGCGTGTTGTCGATCCCGCACGCCTGCACGTAGGGCAGGCCCATCACCGTCAGCTCGCCGCCCGTCTCGGCGGCCACCTGCCCGGCCATGCGCGACAGCTCCGGCAGCTGACGGCTCATGTACTCCTCGAAGCTCACACGCTGAGGGAAGGGAACGAGCTTACCTTGACGCGGCATCACCGCATCCCACCCATACAAACCGGCCACTACCACGGCCGCCGCGAGACCAACACGCGCTGGCGTCCACTTCATGGCTCTCAACTCCCCGACTTCTTATCAGAGCCCGTCGTCACCTGACGGAAAATCAACGGGTTCCTCTGCTTATTCGCGTCGAACGCGTCAACTATCGTTACCCGAGAGAACAACTCCTCGGGCTCAGGAAAACGAAGACGCTGAGACATTCCGTCAGGCTGCGCCGCGGGCAGGCACCCTGAATCAAAGAAGACAGAGATCGTATCGTCCTCCAAGTGGTAGAAACTGAGCACATTACCATCTTGGTCACCAACATCGACGCTACGCTTCTTTTCCTTGTCCCGAGGAACAGGATCAGTCGAATAGCTGAACCCGTAGCGCTGAGCACCGTCTGCGACAACCCGGGTCAGATCCTCATAATCCATCAACGGGATGTAATAGCGGGCCAAACGAATCTCAAACCCATTCGACGTGGGACCGCAGCTCCATACGTAAGGCTTCTCACCGACTCCGAGTGTTCCTCCCGCTTCCACCGCGACATCCTCAACGATGCTCATGTACCGAGGCACGGTCTCGTCGATGAATACCTCCATCGTCTGACGCTCAGAGTTAGACTCACCCTCGTCACCGCGCCCAAAATACTGACTCGCATCATTGGAAAGCCCCGGCACGCACGCCGCCAGAAGCAACGAGGCACAGCCGGCGCCCAGCAGCGTGACCAGCCGTTTCCGGCTCATTGCCTCTCCTTCTTACCCACGATGACCTTACCGATATCTTCGAGGGCATAGTTATGTTTGCCTTCCTTGTCCGGTTTATGGAAATACGAGGAGTGATTCCCATCAGGCCTGTGCCATATGCCGTGTTTGTATCCTTCTCCCCCACTCGTATCTCCCGAGAGGTGCCCGATTCCTTCCAGGTGCTCGGGGTTGCGCCCAAAGGTACTGTCAGGCCCAATTCCCCGAACCGGATCAAGGTGTGGGGTCGCCGAGACCCACGTGTGGTCTGCGTCCACCCCCAACGTCCCGACGGCGCTCACCCCTGCGCCCGGGGAACCCGTGTACACAAGCTCATCGACGACGCCCTCTCCGATGTCGCGCATCGCAATGCCCGCAGTCGTCGACCCGTATGAATGCGGAATGATGCTCTGGTGCACGTCCAGTCCCCGCTCTGAGCGCCACGAGTGGATTCCCGTCACGAAGCCGTTCAGCTTCTCAGCTCCAGCCTCGGCTTTGTCGATCGACGTGACAGACGTGTCCCACGTCTTCACTATGTCCGGCGGAGCTTCGTAGCCTATCCAGGCGATGGTAGCCACGCTCCCATCGGTAGGAGCTCCATATGTGTCCGCCGCCCACTTGAGATTCTTCGCGAACTCGACATTGAGCCTGCCATTATCGCGAAAATTCGAGCCCATCCCCGGCACGAACGTCGCCACGTGCTGCGCGTTGTCGACGTCACCGATGGCGATTGCGGCACGGACGTTTTCACCAAGATTCCCCGGTTCAAGGACAAGGAGCGTCGCCCCAGCATTGCTACCGAGCTGCTCCGAAATAGCGTTCAGATCCGCCAAGCGATTCTGGAGATTCTCCTGCTTGTCGAGAAGGTCCGATGAGACCTCCTGTCCATTTTCACGCATACGGTCTATCTCTTGGTTCAGTTCGTCAAGTTCGTTCTGGGTCTTTTCAATCAGACCCGTTCCCGGAATACGATTTCCCGCGGCATCTACGTGTCCGTTCAACGCAAGCTCATTTGCCCTCGCCCGCGAGGCCATGTCGATTCCATTGAGATTGCCGTACTTTTCGGGATCCTTGTTGATGAGCGCCTCGCGCTCGGACTCCGACAGGAGTGCCCACCACACGGAGACCTCCTCGGGACTCCACGCGGGGTCGGCGTCGTCGGCCAAGCCCGCAGACGCCGAGTGGCGCCCCTCAGCTAGGACATACCGACCGTCGGCCAACGCCTGATAACGTGGCCCCACCGTTTCCTCGGCTTCCGTCGCAATTCTCACTGCATCGTCAATACAATCGCGCAGCTCGTCGAACTTACGCGGCACCGGCTCAAACCTCTTGTCAAGCGCATCTGGTTCAATGAGGCCACTCTCCGGAATGTCATACCCAACTTCTGCCGCGACCTCCCACGCGGACTTCCGCTTCGCCACGACCCGGCTCACGTACCCGTGCAGCTCCGCGGTCGCCAGCGCGTATTCAGTGAGTTCATTGAGGCACGAGTCCAGCTTGTCCTGGATCTCGGTGAGCCGCTCACGCATCCGGTCGGGACCCTCGCCCTGAGATCGGATATCGTTCGCAGCATGCTCGAGGTCAGCGATGATCTCGCGCGCCTCGCGCACCTCGGCCTCGATGAGGTCCTCGGCCTCCTCCACGTAGCTGAGTTCCCAGCTCTGAATGTCCGCCCAGGTCGCCATTACTGCTCCTCCCTCATGCGCAGCAGGTCGTCCATCGTCATCGCCGGGCCGCCGTGGTCGGTGTGCTGGAAGCTCACCGCAGCTTTATTTTCGGTTGCGTTATAGGCGTTGATCGAGTCGTTCACGGACTGGGAGAAATCGTCCAGGTCACGCGTCAGTGCGATGACCGCCTCGTCGATCGTCTCGCCGGCGCCGCGTCCCTGCCCCGCGAGCGGACTCCCGCCCACTGCGGATGAAATGTAGTCGCCCGCCGTCGCGACGGTCACCGACTGCAGTCTGCTGGACAGGTCTCTCGTGCGGTCGCGCAGGGCTTCGAGGTCCCCCTCTTCGATGACAAGATCGCCGGCCATGATGCTCCTTCGACGTCACTTCGGTGCTGTTAAGCCAGACCCTACCAAACGGTCATAAGGCGAACAACAGCGCCCCCCAAGGGGCGGGACACCCCGCCTCGTCAAAGGAACGAGGCCGACTCTCGCTGGCCGGTCACGGCCTCCAGGCGGGGTCGCACTCGGGCGCACCGTAGCGGTCGTAAAGCTCGTCGGGGCGCGCGATCTCGTCGGCGAAGCCGAGGGCGCTCATGTCGACAACGGTGTCGGTCTGCGCGCCAGGGGCCTCGAGATCGCCAGCCTCGTCGTGGGCGACGAGGACTCGTGCGCGCACGCTGACCGGCGCCATTTCGGGATTGTTCCAGGTTGCGCGGGTGATCGCGCCGAGGGCGCGCGTGGCAGCCTCGTGCTCCGACAGTGCGTCCGAGGAGGCCACGACCACGTCGATGGACACGAGAGAGGGACGCCCGAAGCCCTCGCCAACCTCGACGTGAACGACGCGGCGCGGCGCGCGGGACTCACCCGCACCGGCCTCGTGCGTGCGCACAGGGAAGCCGGAGTCGAGCGCCGAGGTCGCCAGGTCCACGAAACGCTGCGTGCGCCCAGTGCCCCTCGTCGAAGACAGGGCGCGCCACGCGATGCCCGCACCCAGGGCGCCCACGCCGAGCGCGCCGATCATGAGCGGCCCGGCGATCTGCGGGAGCCGACCGCGCAGGCCCGCGGAGGCCGCCTTGTTGACGGGGGTCGAGACGCGCATCCATCGGCGCACCTCGCGCAGGGGGGCGTTGGGGTCGGTCATGACCTGTCCTTTCTGAGGGAGGAGAGGGCGGAAACGATGCGCGCCGGGAGGGCCGCGCGACGCCTGGCTCGGGCGATACGCGGCAGGCGGGGGGCCGTGACCGCGTAGTCGATCGGGTAGGTGGCGGGTTCGAAGGAGCCCCCGCGTTCAAGCGCGGCGACCGTGTCCCACGTGCTCTCGGAGGTGGGGGTCAGGATGTCCTGCCAGATCTCGTAGTGCATGACGCGGGTGTCCTCGCCCGGCGCGGGTAGGAAATCCTGCAGGGCCGCCATCGCCGAGGCCAGCCGGCCCCACGGGGTCACGCGAACCTTCCGCTCAAGGAGGCGGACGGTCTCGGTGTAGGTCGAGGAGGAGTGCGCGTAGTAGAGGGGACGGGTCCGAGGCCTCACGAGGCTGCGTCCGACGGTGACGCGCCGGTCGGGGGCACGGTCGGGCGAGCCGTCGAGGCTCGGCATGACGTCTTGGTCGTGGTAGACGGCGACAGTCACCACGTCGGGGCGCACGCGGATGCGGCGGTTCGGGCCGCCCGTGGACAGGATGCCGGCGACGTTGACCCCGGCCTCGCGCGGAGGGACGGAGGCGAGGGCGGCGGCGACGATCCCGCCCTGGGAGTGGCCGCAGATGAGGACGGGCTCGCGCGGCCACCGCTCGGTGGGCACGCCGTCGCGTTCCATCGCGGCGTGGAGGGCGCGCACGACGCCGACGCTCATCGCGCTTTCCAGGCCAAGCATGAGTCGGATGTTCGTCTCGGCGTCGGCCGGGTTGTTCGTGGAGCGCCACGTCATGGACTCGGTGCCGACCAGCGAGAGGAGCCAGCGGCGGGCCTCGCCCTCGCCGACACGGGTGATCTTGACGGCGGGGCCGATCGTGCGCGACCAGTAGAGCTCGTCGATATCGGCGCACATGTCGGAGAGGAGCGCGGGGGCGTCAACGCGGCGGATCTGGGCCTCGGGGTGGCCGGGCAGCGGGTCCTGGAAGGCGGGGTCTGCGTCGGAGTCGCGCAGGAGCGCGACGTGGACTTCTCCGCCGCGCAGGGCGCCCACTGCCGTGCCGATCGTCAGCATGCCGGTCATGAGGGCGTCGTATGCGCGCCTGGGGATGAGGGGCAGCATGCGGGCCAGGCGGCCGTCCTTGTCCGCGCCGACGGCGACGACCGCTCGCGCCCAGGCGCGCCCCACGGTCGCGGTGCGCCGCGCGACGTGTGAGAGGGAGCGGATGAGGAGGGTGTCGAGGCCGGGGTTATCGAAGAAGATGCGCTGCGATTTTTCGCTGATCGCGGTACCCATGTCATCGGAGAGGGATCGCGCGCGGGTGCGAACGTCCTCGGGCAGGGCGGAGATTTCCGCGAGCGCACCGACGGCGACCGTGGCCGCGAGGGCGGGGACGATGGGTGCGACTTTGAGGCGCAGGTAGAGACCGGGGTAGGCCTGGGGGACGCGGCGGATCGCGCGGTAGCGCCGACGCGGGCGTCGCTTCATGTCCCCTCCTTCCCTGTGTGCTGCCTCCACCCTACGGCGGGCCGGGGCTGGGCGCGCCGCATTGGGGGATGCGTGTCGCCACCCCCACAGCGCTCGTTGACGACACCCCCTTGACACCCATACCCCCTAGGGGTACCATCATTTCCATGAGCAACGAGCATGGCTATCACGGCAACACCGAGAATCATCTCGCGCGCCTACGCCGCATCGAGGGCCAGGTGCGCGGCCTGCAGCGCATGATCTCGCAGGGTGACTACTGCATCGACATCCTCACGCAGGTTTCGGCCGTCCAGTCCGCGCTCGATTCGGTCGCGGTCAACCTGCTCAAAGACCACATGAATCACTGCGTCGTCACGGCGGCGCGCGAATCCGACGAGGCCGCGCAGGCCAAAGTCGACGAGGCGGCCGCGGCCATCGCGCGCCTCATCAAGTCCTAACCCCAAGGAGAAATCATGACCACCGAGATCGATCGCACCATTGAGCTGTCCGTCGACGGCATGACCTGCGGCCACTGCGTGATGAGCGTCAGCGAAGAGCTGAGCGAGATCCCCGGCGTGAAGAACGTCGACGTGATCCTCAACTCGGGCGCCACCTCCAAGGTGACGGTCCTGACCGACACCCCCCTGGACGACGCGGCGCTGAGCGACGCAGTGTCCGAGGCCGGCTTCAAGCTGGTCGGCATCTCGCGCGACTTCTGAGGTTTTCCGCACCTCACCGACGAGGTCGGGGCACTTTCCCGGCCTCGTTTCCTTTCACCCGATACATACCCCCGGAGGGTACCCATGTCCACTGACTCTGTGACGACCACTCCCGCGGCCGCCCCTTCTTCCCCTGAGGCCACCCCGGCCTCGGCCCCGGCCCCCCAGGTCGGCGAGAGCACCCACGCCCACGCCGCCGACATGCTCCGACGCCTCATCGTCTCTGCGCCACTGGGCATCCTCGCGGCAATTCTGTCGATGGTGCCCGCCTGGCAGTTCACGGGGTGGCAGTGGGTCGTCGCGGCGATCACGATCCCGGTCGTCACGTGGGGCGCGTGGCCCTTCCACCGGGCGGCCTTCTCGGCGGGTCGCCACGGGTCGACGACGATGGACACGCTGGTCTCCCTCGGCGTCATCGCCTCGACGCTGTGGAGCTGGTGGGCGCTGCTGTGGGGCGGCGCCGGGATGCTCGGCATGCGCATGCAGATGAGCCTGATCCCGCGCGCGGCGCACGCCGGCCACGCGGAGATCTACTTCGAGGTCGCGTCCACGATCGTCGTCTTCCTGCTGACGGGACGCTACCTGGAGGCGCGCGCACGCTACCGCGCGGGCGACGCGCTGCGTTCGCTGTTGAGCATGGGCGCGAAGGAGGCGACGCTCGTGAGCGTCGACCCCGCGACCGGCGAGCGCTCCGAGAGCATCGTGCCCGCCTCGTCCCTGCAGGTCGGCGACCTGTTCACGGTGCGCCCGGGCGAGAAGGTGGCAACCGACGGCGTCATCGTCGAGGGTTCCTCCGCCCTGGACACCTCGCTCCTGACGGGCGAGTCCGTGCCCGTGGACGCCGCCCCCGGCGACGCGGTGACGGGTGCGACCGTCAACACGTGGGGATCCCTGCTGGTGCGCGCCACACGCGTCGGTTCGGACACGACGCTCGCGCAGATGGGGCGCATGGTCGCCGAGGCCCAGGCCGGAAAGGCTCCCGTCCAGCGACTCGCGGACCAGATCTCCGGTGTGTTCGTGCCGATCGTCATCCTCGTTGCCCTGCTGACGCTCGGGGGCTGGCTGCTCGCCGGCGGCAGCGTGCAGGCCGCGTTCACGGCTGCCGTCGCCGTTCTAGTCGTCGCGTGCCCATGCGCGCTCGGCCTGGCCACGCCAACCGCGATCCTCGTCGGGTCGGGGCGCGCCTCGCAGCTGGGCATCCTCATCAAGAACGCAGAAATTCTCGAGCAGACGCGCTCGATCGACACGATGCTGCTGGACAAGACGGGCACGGTCACCACGGGCGTCATGTCCCTCGAGTCGGTCGCCGTCGCGCCCGGCGCGGGCGAGGCCTCGGCCCTGTCCCTGGCTGCCTCCGTTGAGTCCCTCTCCGAGCACCCGGTCGCCCGCGCCATCACGTTGGGTGCCGCAGACCGCGGCCTGTCACTCGTCCCCGTGACGGCATTCGCGAACCAGCCCGGGCTCGGCGTCGTCGGCATCACCGCGCAGGGCGGCGTGCTGGTCGGCCGCCCGTCGTGGCTGGCTTCCCTGGGCATCGACGTGCCCTCCTCCCTCCTCGATGCCGTGCGCGAGGCCGAGGCCTCGGGCGCCTCCGCCGTCGTCGCGGCCCTCGCGCCGCAGCTCGGCCAAGTGGCGACCACCGAGGCCGTCACCCCCGTGCCCGAGGCCCACACGCACGTTGTCCTGCCCGGCCCCGACGCCAAGCTGCCCCTCACAACCCTCACCATGAGCGTGGGCGGCATGACCTGCGCATCCTGCGTGGGCCGCGTCGAGCGCAAGCTCGGCAAGCTCGACGGCGTGAAGGCCGAGGTCAACCTCGCCACCGAGTCCGCTCGCATCACGCTCACCGTCCCTCACAGCAACGAGGAGCTTGAGGCCGCCGTCAACGCCGCCGGGTACTCCGGCACCGTCACCTCCCGTTCTGAGGCCGCGACCGCCGACGCTGCACCCGCGGCTGGCGGCAGCGCGGGTGGGGATACCGGTACCCCCACCCAGCCGGACACCACCCCGGGCGCGGGCGAGCGGGAGGGGGCCCAGGCCTCGTCCCTGGTGATCCCCGAGCGCGTCGAAGGCAGTGCGATCGCCGCGCTGATCGTGCGCGACACGGTCAAGGAGTCCTCCGCGGATGCGATCGCTCAGCTGCGCGAGCTCGGCATCGAGCCGATCCTGCTGACCGGCGACAACGAGGCGGCGGCGCGCCACGTGGCAGACCAGGTCGGGATCAAGCGCGTCATCGCGGGAGTCCTGCCCGACGGCAAGCGCAACACCGTCGCCGATCTACAGGCCGAGGGCCGCACGGTCGCGATGGTGGGCGACGGCGTGAACGACGCGGCCGCCCTGGCGCAGGCGAGCACGAAGGGCCTGGGCATCGCGATGGGCTCGGGCACAGACGTGGCGATCGAGGTCGCGGACATGACGCTCATGAACTCGTCGCTCACCTCGGCGGCGACCGCGATCCGAGTGTCGCGTCGGACGCTGCGCATCATCAAAGAGAACCTCTTCTGGGCGTTCTTCTACAACGTGCTGATGGTGCCGCTCGCGATCGCTGGGCTCCTCTCCCCCATGCTGGCCAGCGCCGCGATGGCGTGCTCATCCGTGTTCGTAGTCCTCAACTCGCTGCGCCTGCGTGCCGCGAAGTAGCCGCACAAACGGCACGAGTGCCGCGTGGCCGGACATCCGGCTGCGCGGCACTTGTCGCATTACGAGGTGCGTCAAGCGATACGCCCCGTTCTCTCCTCACGGGGAAGGGAGAACGGGACGCAGGCTGCGCGCTCGATCGCGCGGGTGTCATGGTCACTTCCGGTGGTAGCGCGGGCTAGTTCCCAGGTGGACGGTGATTGTCTTGTTGTCATTCAAGACGACCCCTTCGTCCGTTCCACGATAGACGTAGGACGACGGGAATGAGTCCGTCAGTGTGTCCCCTGCGATCCCATCCATGTAGTCCTGCATCTCCTGGACACTGGGGGAAGAGCCATTGGGCTTTGGAATAATGGGGTTCTCATCCGGGTACTGCGACGGATCCGTGTTAACCAAAGACCCCAGAGCCGCCGCACCATAGCCGGTGTACTTATCCCAGTTATGAGTGGGGTTCAGGCCCGTGCGAACCAGGAGCTGGAGGATCTGGTTGGTAGTGGCCTCGGGCCACCGCTGGCGCGCTAAAGCCAGCATGCCTGCCACAAGCGGCGCAGACACAGATGTCCCATTGACCGTTTGCGGTTGGTTTGTCGCAGGGTCGAAAGTGTTGAAGGGTCCGCCAAAAGCAGCTGTGACTACGCCGTCGCCCCAGGACGAGTAGGACGCGAACGTACCGTCGGCGTTAATCGCGGACACACCAACGACGCCAGAGAACCTGCTCAGGTGCGTCACATTGTCGTCACTGGCGCCATTTCCGGCGGAGGCGACGATGATGACGCCCTTGCTGATCGCGTTGGCGATCGCCCACTTCAGCTCAGGACTCTCCTCCGAGACACTTTGCGAGACGGAAATGATCTGAGCACCGTCCTCAACGGCCTGGTTGATGAGGCTGGCGAAAGTGTTGAGCCGACCGCCATCGGAGCTGCAGGTTCCATTCGACGTTGTCGATGCCGTCGACGACTGGTAGGTGTATAGAGTCGCATCGGGTGCCACGCCGGTCTTGGGGGAAACCAAGATGATCGCCATATCGGTGCCATGACGCTTCCCCTCGGGGGTCGCCTCCACCGTACAGCGGCTCTTGTCGGTGACCTTAGCCCCCTTGAGCGCAGGGTCACTCGTATCAACCGGACCGCCAATGGCAGCGATCGTGACGCCCTTACCGGTGTATCCCTTGGCGCGTACGGTATCGAGAGGATAGTAGGAGAAATAATCCTGTGAAGGCACCGCGTCGTCCGCTTGCGTGGGGGCAGGGGCCACTGTTAGGACCCCGACGGCAAGCGCAAGGGCCGAGACGGCGGTGGTCAGGGCGCGCGCGGCGCGCCCCGCCCTCCCCGCGAAAGCGAAGGGAGAACGAGGCGCAACGTGAGAAGAAATGCTCACCACTGGCGGGGGTCCCATCCGTCGTCCGTACGCCTGGCCGGCGCGATGTCCTTGTCTGTGCCGTAAGTCTGGGACATGGGATTCACGTAGCCCGCGGGCAGCTCGTCCTCGTCATCCTCAAACTTGAAGGCCATGTACTGGCGCCTGCGGCCCTTCTTGTCTTCTTTGCCCGCTCCAGCGCCAGCGCCGGCTCCGGCCCCCATGAAGCCGCCGGAGCCCTCGTGGGCCGCGCCGCGCACGCCGGCTCGGCCCACGACACTTGCGCCACAGGGCGCTGCTGTCTGCCGGTAGTTGCCATACCAGGCGTCGGGTTCTCCAGCCATTGCGGGCTCCTCAAGTGTCAATGAAAGAAGATGAGTGCGCCGATGCGCCCGGTTGCTTACTTGGCGACCTTGAAGCGGCGGACCAGCGGCTTATCAGGCTGGTCAGAACCCTCAATCTTCAGGGTCCACACGTAGGTCAGGTCAGAGCCGGAGCCCTCCACGTCCACGGTCCAGGACGAGTAGTACTCGCAGTTCTGCTCCACGCACAGGTCGTAGGTGTCATTGCCCAGCCGCCAGAAATCAGTCGCCGACATCATCTGGTAGATCGTCTCATTCTTATTGACGACCGTCTGGCCCTTGGGATCAAGCTTGAAGGTCTGCTGGGCGATCGTCACGGGGGCCTCGGCCACCAGCTGCGCGCCAACCATATTGTTCAAGGCGACGGCCTTCGCAGCGATCTGCTTCTTCTGATCGCCCGACGCGGACTGCATCTGCTGCACCAGCTGCTGCTTCTGCCCCTGAGGAATATTGGGCAGCTTGCTGATATCGGTGGCCTTAGAGCCACCCCCACCGAAGAGGGAGCAACCCGACAGTGCGACGGCAGCGAGCAACACGGAAGCGGTCGCCGCACCGGCGCGACGAGATACGAGAGAGAACATATTTTCTCCTACCTTCAGACGAAGCAATCATATGCGAGAAAGAGGACGCCGTGGCGCTATGCACACTCGATACTCACTCAGCGCAATAAAGCTGTTATTCGTCTTATGAAGCCAGCCGCATTGCACGAACGTCGTCAGTGCCGCGCGGCCGGGTGTCCGGCTGCGCGGCACTCGTCGTTTTACGAGGTGCGTCGCGCGACGCGGAAGCCCTGCTTGGCGTAGACGGTCTCGTAGGAGTGTCCCGGGTGGGCAGCGCTCCCCCACGACTCGGCATCGACCTCCTGGCCGCCCCACGCGTAGGATCGCGCGTCGATGACGACATACTCCGGCGGGGTATCCATCTTCCCCGTCGTGCCTACCCAGTAGACCTCGCGACCGGGCACGAGGCGCGCAAGCAGCGTCGTGTCGGTTTCGACGCTCACCCCTTCGGGCACCGCGTCGAGCGCGCCGAGGGCGGCGGCCATGCGCGGATCCTCCTTGAGGTCGGACAGGTGCCACAGCGGAAGGGACGAGGCCGTGAGAGCCAGGGACACAGCGGGCACGCACGCGGCCGCCCAGGCCGCGACGCGCCAGCCCAGGTTCGACGAGGCCAGGGCCTCGTCCTCAGCGTCCGCGTCGGTCCCGAGGCCGGCGCGCTCGGGCGCGAGCCACTGGTCGATGACATCGAGCAGCGAGCACGCCGCAATAGGAACGAGCACGGCGTTGTAGTGCCACGAGTCCCAGCCGTAGTAGGCCTCGACGGAGCCCGCGAAGCGCCACGCGAGCGTCGGGGCCACCAGCGCGAACCACGGGGAGGCCGTGCCCACAAAACCGGCCCCGGCGGCCAGGACGATGAGGGTCACGAGCTTGACAGAAGGGGTCGTCAGGATGTCCCACAGGGAGGGGATTGCGCGCGCGGCGGTGGTTCCACCGGTCGGCGTGCCCGCCCCTGTCGCGGCCCCGTCAAGCGAGTATGCCCATGTGCCCGCCGGGTTCATCGCCGGGAGCAGCACCTTCACCGTCAACACAAACGCGACGATGCCGAACAGCGCGTACGCTATCGACCGCAGGACAGCAGACCGCCCTTCACCTCGGCGACGCCATGCGAGAGCCAGGCCGGCGACGAAGACCGTCAGGCCCAGATCCTCCTTGACAAAGACGAGGGGCACCAGCCACGCCATGCACGCACCCCAGCGCCGCTCAACGAAGGCGACGCCTCCGAAAGCCAGCAGCGGGACGGCCACGCAGACCTCGTGAAACTGGGCGCCAACCGCACCCTGCAGCCCCCACCCCAGGCCGTAGGCAAGACCGACGAGGAGCGCGCCGCCTCGACCGAGGAGACGCTGCGCGAGGCGCGCGATCGGCGCCGCCGACGCCGCGATCAGCACGTCTTGGACGACGAGAAGGGTCAGCGCGGAGGGGAAGAGACGAAAGATCGGACCGAGCAGCGCCAGGATCGGGTGGAAGTGATCACCCAGCAGGTTGTAGCCGGGCCCCTTGATGGGGACGATGGGCGCCTCGAAGCGCGAGTAGGCCTGGACGGCCTCGGCGAAGATGCCCAGGTCCCAGGAGGGGGCGACAAGTGCGCGCCACTGCGCCACCGAGTAGCAGACGTAGAGCGCGCCGACTGCGCAGGCGATGAGGGTGGGCAGCCACCAGGTCGCCACCAGGCGAGCGACGGCTAATCGATCCGGGCCCTTCACCCGACCATCTCCGAACGGCGCGCGTCAGAAGAATCAGATTCTTCCGCCTCGTCTCGGGCCGAGGCCGGAGCCGGGTAGGGCACGCCGATCCCCTGTTCGTGGTCGGCGCGGCGCTTCGAGCGCGCGTCGGAGTGGAAGAGCTGGCTGACCGTGGCGCGCACAGCGTCGAACATGCGCGCCGGGCGGTTGAGCGAGCCGAGCGAACGGTCCGCGCCCGAGTGCGCGAAGTTGCAGGGGACCTCCATGACGGACAGGCCCGCGCGCAGCACGCTGATAGTCATGGCGGCTTCGAGCACGTAGCGGCCCGCGAAGGGCATGGCCGCATCAATGGCCTCGCGCGTCAGGCAGCGCTGGTAGCTAAGGGGGTAGTGGCAGTTCCAGCCGGTCTTGCGACGGATGAGCCGGCGGGCGACGCCCGGCCCGTAGCCGGAGTACTCGCGTCCCGCCGCCGGGACGGCGATCGCCATGTCGGCCTGGCGGGCGAAGACGGCCTCGACGAGGGCGGTGGCCTCGACCGCAGATTCGCCGAGATCGGGAGAGAGCAGCAGGATGTGGCGGGGCGGCCCGTCGGGGCGGTCGCGCATGGCGGCGACCTTCACGCCGGTCTCGATCGCCGAGGCGCGCCCGCGCTCGACGGAGTGGCGCACGACGACGGCGCCTGCGGCACGGGCGGCACGCCCGGTGTCATCCGTGGAACCATCGTCGACGACAATGAGGAGGTCAACGCTGGGTATGGCGCGGCACGCGCGCACGGTGGCCGCGACGGCGCGTCCGACGTTGTGCGCAGCGATGACGGCGGCGACGCGCTGCGGCTGGGAACCTCGAGATCCGGCGGGATAGTTCACGAATAACAGTGTACGGGCGGCGGGGGCGCAATCGCGTCCCGCCGCCCGTAATGTGAGCGACAAGCCTATCTAAACGACAGGCAAAATTGTGCCTAGCGGATCGTCACAGCTCGGGAGACGAGGCCCTGGCGTGCGCGGCGTTCCTTGTCATCCAGGCGCTCAGTGACCTTCAGGGCCTCCTCGAGAGCCTTGGCAAGGGCCTGCGTGCCGGGCGCGACGTCGGCCGCGCTGGCACCCTCGGGCAGCTCGAAGACCGGGACGATCAGGCCGCACGCACGGAAGGAACCCACGTAGCGCGAGCCCTCACCGACGTTGGCCTCGCCGCGCACGGCCAGGCGGGCGAGCGCATCGAAGAGCTTGGCTTCGTCGTTGTCCGTCAGGAAACGCACGAAGTTACGGTTCATCTCGCACCAGTACGCGCCGGGGACGCCGGGGACGGGCTCGGTCGGGATGATCTCGTCGCGGTTCTGCTCGAGGGCGCGACGCGTCGACTCGTCGATCTCCTCGGCCGGGTCGAACCAGAAGGAGAAGTCCTCCTCGAGCTTCATGTCCGTGAAGCTGTCGACGTCGACGATGTCCTGGAGACGCTCGGAGGGCTCGCGCACGTCGATCGAGATGACGCCTTCGTCGCCGGCTTCCTTCGCGGCGATGGCCGCGAGCAGCGCGGCGCCCGCGTCGTGGCTGAGGTCCGCGGAGTTCGAGCGGGTCTGCAGCGCAACGAGGATACGGCCGTCGGGGCGCACCATCGCGGGGTGGCCCTCGGGCAGGAGAGTGACGAAGTCGAATTCGACGGCGCCGTGGTCGGCGTCGGTGCGTGCGGTCAGCGTGGCCGCCGGGATGAGCTCGCGCATGGCGACCAGCTCGATCTCCTTCGGCAGACCCTCGTAGGGGCGCGCGACGAAGGGGATCGGCGGGCGATACGCCTTGAGCTTGGCGGGATCGGTGACCTTCTTACGGCGGCTAGCTTTACCCATGGGTGTAATCGTAGCGGTTTTCGCCCAATCGACGAGGTGGGGGCTGGGCGAGCCGGTCCACTCACCCCGGCCCGTGCCTCGTCAGCGGGCGGCGCCTCGGGCGATAACCTCCACGCCGGGCAGGGCCGCGCGGTAGGCGTCGAGGAAGCGTTCGTAGCCGGCCACGCCCTCGGGGGTGGGTTCCAGAGTCGAGACCGCAGTGCCCGCGAAGACCCGCTCGGAGAGGTAGTCCGGCAGGGCGGGTGCGGCCTCGTCCCCTGCGAGGACCGTACGGTAGCGCGCGAGCACCGCGATGCCCCACGCGCCACCCTCGCCCGCGGTATCACCAACGGAGACGGGGATGTTCAGCGCGTCCGCGAGGATCTGCTGGGCGACGCCCGGGGTCTTGAAGAGGCCACCGTGTGCGAAGAGCGAGTCGAGGTGCACGCCCTCGCCGCTCAGGATGTCGACGCCGATGCGCACGGCGGCGAAGATGCTCATAAGCTGGGCGCGCACGGCGTTGGCGAGGCTCACGCGCGCGTCGGCGGTGTGAGTGAAGACCGGCTGCGCCGCCTCCTGGCCAACGAGGGGCTCGGCAGACAGCGTGTTGTAGGCCATGACGCCGCCCGCATCGGCCGCGCCCGTGAGCGCGTGGTTGTAGAGGGCCTCGTAGATTGCGGGCACGGACACGTCGACACCGACGAGGCGCGCGAAGTCGGCGAACCAGCCCACCCACGCGTCGAGCTCGGACGCGCCGTTGTTCGAGTGCACCATCGCGACGGGCGAGCCGTCGGGCGTGGTCACCATGTCGATCTCGGTGTGCAGCTCGGTGAGCGAGCGCTCGAGGACGGCCATCAGGAAGACGGAGGTGCCGCACGAGATGTTGCCCGTGCGCTGGGCGATCGCGTTCGTGGCGATCATGCCAGTGCCCGCGTCACCCTCCGGCGGGCACAGCGCGATCCCGGCCTGAAGCGTGCCGGTCGGGTCGATGAGCGCGGCGCCCTCGGGGGTCAGCGTCCCCGCGTCCTCGCCCGCGCTCAACACGGTCGGGAGGACGTCGCGCAGGCGCCACGGGACCCGGGCCTCGACCAGGGCCTCGTACTGATCGAGGTAGGACTCCACGTAGGTACCGGCTTCCGAGTCGATCGGGAACATGCCCGAGGCATCGCCGACGCCCAGGACGTGGCGGCCCGTTAGCTGGTGGTGGACCCAGCCGGCCAGCGTCGTGAGGCGGGCGACGCGCGGCGCGTGCTCCTCGGAGTCGAGGACCGCCTGGTGCAGGTGCGCGATCGACCAGCGCAGGGGGATGTTGAAGCCGAAGAGGCGGGTGAGCTCATCCGCCGCGCGACCCGTGTTGGTGTTGCGCCACGTGCGGAACGGCGCGAGCAGGTTGTCGTCGGCGTCAAAAGCAAGGTAGCCGTGCATCATCGCGGAGATGCCGAGCGAGCCGTACGACGTGGGGGTCACGTCGTAGCGCTCGCGCACGTCAGCCACCAGGGAGGCGTAGGCGCTTTGCAGGCCGGCGACAACCTCGTCGAGGGTGTAGGACCACAGGCCGCCCTCCAGATGGTTCTCCCACCCGTGGCCACCGGTGGCGAGCACCTCGTGATCGGGGCCGATCAGGACGGCTTTGATACGGGTCGAGCCGAACTCGATGCCGAGCGCGGTATCAGCGGCGGCGATGGCGGCGCGGGGGTCGGTGCTCATGTGTGCTCCTTGGGTCTTCATTGACGAGGCCGGGGCCGGGGTTGCGTTAACGGTAACACTTTCGCGCATGACCCGACGGGGACCTGAGACCCCTTATCGAACGAGCTGCACGATATCGATGAGCAACGTATCAAATCTCAACAGTACAAGGTGCCGAATTACTCAGCACCAAAGCCCTCGATGAAGAGCTCACGCGCGCGGTCGATGGCGGCGAGTTCCTTGTCGGTGAGTGGCTTGGTGGCGCTGCGCTCGATGAAGGTCATGACGACGGACGCGTAGACATCCGCGGCCAGCGGGAGCACCTCGTCATCCATGCGACCACGCGCCCAATCGGTAAATACCGAACAGCACGTGCGATAAAGCTGCTCATGCAGATCCCCCTCGCCGCCCACGCGGATTGCCAGCAGGGTTGTCAGGGCCTGTCCATTGCGCGAATACACGTCGGCGAGGTGTCGGGCGATGGCGCGGGCGTCGCGTCCCTCGCCGAACCATAGGCCCTCGAGGGCAGGGGTGATCTCCTCGAGGAGGAAGGACACGACCTCAGCCAGGAGCGCGTCCTTGTCGGTGTAGTGGTCGTAAAAGGTCGTGCGCGAGACCATCGAGGCGGCGCAGATGTCGGTGACGCTCACGTGCGCGTAGAGCTTTGCCTGGCACGCCTTGACGAGGCCCGAGCGGATCGCCCGACGCGTCTTCCGGATCCGCAGATCCAGGTTCTTCTCAGCCTCACGCCCGTGCTTATCCGCACTCCGCAGGAACATGTCTCTCCGATCATTTTTCCACTATCAATATGCTTATCCTACGCATAGCGGTCGCACCGTCCGGTATCCAACACTCCGTTTGCTATTGTGCGCCCCGCCGCACGCTCAGCGGCGATACGGTCGATGCATGTTCACCGAGTACACCGGCAATCGCCAATTCAACCTCCAGCTCAACCGGACCTTCGTACCGATCCTCGACCGCCCTGGCATAGACAAGATCGCAGCCACCACACTCCCCCGCCTGCGGACGACGACGCAGATCACGACGCTGGCCCAGCACCTCGCCGAGCGCTTCGAAAAGCAAGGGGATGCGGATGCCGCGTGGCGCCTCTACGAGCTCGCTGCCTTCTACCTCGGGGCCGACGACCCCCGCAAGCATCGCTTCATCGACGCAATGTCACGCACTTTCGACGAGGCCCACCGAGGCCTCGCGCTCACCCGGCACTCGGTCCCCTATCGCGGCGGGGAGCTCACCGCGATGCGCTGGGAGGCGGACCCGGCGGACCAAGCTCAGGCACCGTCGGGCACCCCGACCACGCTCGTCATGATGAACGGCTTCGACGGGTACGCGGAGGAAATCATCGACTTCGCGTCCCACTTCCCGGCCCGCCCCTTCGACATCATCACCTTCGACGGTCCCGGTCAGGGGCACACGGCGGCAGCGGGCATGCCCCTCGAGCCCGAGTGGGAGCACCCGACGGAGGCGGTCTTGGATTACTTCGGGGTGACCAGCGCGGCCGCGCTCGGCGTCTCCTTTGGCGGCTACCTTGTCACGCGCGCGGCCGCCCACTGCCCGCGCATCACGCACGTGATCGCCTTCGACATGATGTATCGGCTCCTTGACGGCCTGACGGTGCCACTGCCTCGTCCTCTGCGCCCCATCGCGAACGCGCTTATCGAGAACCCGCGGCCCGCGCGGCTCATCGATGCCGCGCTGGGGATGGCCTCGCGACTCAGCGCGGACCTGTCATGGAAGCTCCAGCAGGCGCGGCACCTCACGGGACTGCGCCGGCCCAGCCAGGTGCTGCGAGCCTTCGGCGACTACACGATGGAAGCTTTCGAGGGGCGCATCACCCAGCCATGCCTCGTCCTCGCCGGGGACGCGGATCAATACGTGCCCTTCGAGCGCCTGGGCGACGTGCGCTGCGCCCTGAGAAACGCTAAGTCGCTGGAGGTACGCGCGTTCCATGACGCGCAGGACCCGGATATGGCGCAGCACTGCCAGATCGGGGACCTTGACCGCGCCTTCGCGATCATGGGCGACTGGCTCAGCGGGCCGCAACCCCGCAGCGGCGCATGATGCCGTGCATGACCGCGGCGGCGCCATCGTTTTCGACGGCGGCCGTCACATGGTCGGCGTGGGCGCGCACCTCGTCGGAGGCCCCACCCATGGCGACGCCGAAAGCCGCCCACTCGATCATCGCAATGTCGTTCGTTCCGTCACCAACGGCGACGGTCCCGCACGCGGGAAGTCCGAGACGCTGACGGAGAGACTCCAGGCCACTGGCCTTGGTCACGCCGAGGGGCTCGATGTCCGCCCAGGACGTCCAGCCGACGAACACCTCGTGCGTGCGTGACACGTCCAGGGACGACAGGATCCGATCGAACTCCTCGCGATCCATGTCGGCGGCGCGCACGACGATCTTCGGCGTGGGCGTGGAGGCAAGCTCCTCCATCGACACGATGCGATGATCGCTCCCCTCGATCTCGTTGTTCGGGAAGGGAGCGGACAGCAGGATGTCGGGGTGCGGCATCGATGCGAACACCGAGCCGGGCACGGCCGCGGCGATCTCCTCCAGGATCGGACCGGGCACGAAGGTGCGCTCCTCGACGATCTCGCACGCCCCGCCGCTCACGCGCACGAGGGTCGCGCCGTTATTGCACAGCGCCCACCCGTCCGTGAACTCCAGGGCATCGAGAACGGGAATCACGCCCTCGAGCGCGCGGCCCGAGGCGATGAGCACCTGGGCACCCGCGGCGGCGAGGCCGTGGATCCCCTCGAGCACGCGCGGAGTCGCCCCCGCGGGGGTGAGGATCGTGCCGTCGATGTCGAGCGCGACCAGGACCTGGCCCGCCGACGTCGGAAAGTCGGCGGGCAGGGCGGCCGAGGCCTCGTCGAGAAGATCCTCGAAGGGGCGAGCGACTTCCCCGGTGGAGGGGACCGTCAGGAAGCGCTCTTGGCTCATCGAGCGACCGGGCTCAGAACCTCGAGTCCACCCAGGTAGGGACGCAGGGCCTCGGGCACGTAAATCGAGCCGTCCGCCTGCTGGTGATTCTCCAGGAAGGCGACGATCCAGCGGGTCGTGGCCAGGGTGCCGTTGAGGGTGGCGACCGCGGTCATGCCGTCCTCGCGACGCTCGCGAATGCCGAGGCGGCGCGCCTGGAACGTCGTGCAGTTCGAGGTCGAGGTGACCTCCATGTAGCGCTCCTGGGTGGGCAGCCACGCCTCGCAGTCGAACTTGCGGGCGGCGGAGGTTCCCAGGTCGCCGGCGGCCGTGTCAATGACGCGGTAGGGCAGCTCGACCTTGGCGAGCATCTCCTCTTCCCACGCGAGGAAGCGCTGGTGCTCCTCGGCGGCGTCCTCGGGGCGGCAGTAGCTGAACATCTCGGCCTTGTTGAACTGGTGGACGCGAATGATGCCGCGCGTGTCCTTGCCCGCGGAGCCGGCCTCGCGGCGGTAGCAGGTGGACCAGCCCATGTAGCGCTTGGGGCCATCCGACAGGTCGAGGATCTCGTCGGCGTGGTAGCCGGCGAGGGCCACCTCGGACGTGCCCGTCAGGTACAGGTCGTCGGCGGGCAGGTAGTAGATCTCGTCGGAGTGCTCGTTGAGGAAGCCGGTGCCACCCATGACCTGCGGGGTCACGAGGGTCGGGGTCATCATCGGGACGAAGCCATTGGCGAGCGCCTGGTCCATGGCCATCGTCATGAGGGCCAGCTCGAGGCGGGCGCCGATGCCCTTGAGGTAGTAGAAGCGCGCGCCGGAAACCTTCGCGCCGCGCTTGGTGTCGATCGCGTCCAGGCCCTCGCCGAGCGCGAGGTGGTCCTGGGGCTCGAAACCCTCGGCCGCGAAGTCGCGGGGCGCGGGGCCCTCGTGGCGCAGAACCACGAAGTCGTCCTCGCCACCGACGGGCACGCCGTCGACGACCAGGTTGGGCAGGAGGCGCGCGAGGCGGTCGGCCTCGGCGTCGGCGGCGTTCGCGGCGGCCTCAGCGGCCTTCACCTGCTCGGCAAGCTCCTTGGCCTGAGCCAGGATCGCCGGCCGCTCCTCCTTGGAGGCGCGGCCCACGGACTTGGAGACCTCTTTTTGGGTGGCTCGCAGCGTCTCGAAAGCCTGCAGGGCCTCGCGGCGGGCGGCATCGGCCGCGATGATCTCATCGACGAGGCCGGGGTTCGCTCCGCGGGCACGCTGGGAGGCGCGGGCGGGTTCGGGGTTTTCACGCAGGGCACGCACATCAATCATGCCTCCCATCCTATGCCAGGTGGGCGCGCTGTGTCCCCTACCGACCCGACTTTGAATTCAACACGGCAGGTCAGGGTTATGCACAAACTACATCCCTAGGGTCTTCAAAACCCTGAAAGTTATCCACCTTTGGTGCATAACCGTGTGGACAACATGACGGCAAGCACACGTCAGCTCGTCTCTGATGACACGAAGTGCAACGAAAAGCCACTTCACAACCCGTCCACAGGCATAAAGCGGGATACGCTAGGCATATGGACGCAATTTACTGGGCACTCGCAGCCTCCGCCGGAGCCGGAGCCATCGGAGTCGCGCGTCTGGCAACCGCCATCACCCGCCGGCATCGTCGCCGCAAGGCCCTCGACGTCCCCGCGTCGGTGGACGACCCGACGCGCGGACGGCCGCGTCCCTGGATCATCATGAATCCCTCCAAGCACGAGAATCCACAGGCCTTCAAGGACCGCATCAACCGCAAGGCCAAGGAACTCGGCATCGACCACGTGCACTGGCGTGAAACCACCCGCGAAGACCCGGGCACCGGGCAGGCCGTGCGTGCCCTCGAGGAAGGCGCCACCGTCGTGATCGCCGCAGGCGGAGACGGGACCGTGCGCGCCGTCGCAGCCGGCATGGCAGGATCCGGCGTCCGCATGGGCATCATCCCCGTGGGCACCGGCAACGTCCTGGCCGGAAACCTCTCCGTCCCCGATGACCCCGAAGAGGCCCTCGCCGTCGCGCTCGACCGCAACCACCGCGCCGTCGACCTGGCGTGGGTACGCGTCGAAGACGTCACCCAGGAGTCCACTCAGCCCGCCGAGGGCGGACTGCGCCTCGCCGCACGCACCGCGCTACACCCCGAAGCCAGCGCTGCGGACCAGGGCGCCCCGGCCTCGTCGATGGAGCCGCGCGCGGACGAGTACGCGTGCCTCGTCGTCGCGGGCATGGGCTACGACGGCGCAACGATGGCGGACACGAACCCCGAACTGAAGAAGCGCATCGGATGGATCGCCTACGTGTGGGCCGGCCTGGGCGCGATGGGCGTTCCGCGCATGAAGGCGCGCCTGACCCTGCGCTCCCCCGCCGCTCGAGTGGCAGACCCCCTCGGCGTCGGCGACCAAATCGCGGGAGAAGCCCTGGACGAGGCCGCCTCGGAGAGCCCGGAACCCCTGCGCTCACCCGCGGATGAGATCACCCGCGTCGAAGCCCGGTCCGTCATGTTCGCGAACGCCGGAGAGATGAAGATGCTGGTCCTCGCGCCCGACGCGGAGCTGTCGGACGGCCTCATCGACGTCATCGCGGTCGACGCGCACGCCGGCCTACTCGGCTGGGCGGACGTGACCTGGAAGATGCTCGGCCAGCTCATCGGCCTGCGCCCCATCAACCTGCCCGTATCGACCGGCAAGGTCGCGTTCCGCCAGGCGAAGGGAGCGTCCGTCACGGCCGAACAGGCCCAGGTGTGCCAGGTGGATGGCGACGCGATCGGCCTCGCCCACACCATGCACATTCGCATGCAGGCGGGCGCCCTCGACATCGCCGTGCCCGTGGAGCGCACGTGGATGGAGCTGCTGCCCGGCTGAGCTCGCTTCCTTACGCGACGCGCGCCGCGCACGAGCTTGTCGCTGAGTAGCAGTGCACTACTTAGCGCGGCATTGCACCAGATATCAGGCAGTGCAATGCCCCCACAACTAGTGCATTGCTCCCGCATCTAGTGCAGTACTGCAGAGTCTGCGCCCATTGAACGCCGACAGGAGGCACTGTCGGCGACAAATTCCACGACGACGCTTGTTACCGATGAGGTGTTACACCCGATCAGGAAGATTCAACCCCTTCTGATCGGGTGGAATGTTCCCGATCAGGTTGAATCTTCCCTAACGGGTTGAATCCCGACGATGGGATGCTAGGTTTCTCGTTGCACCTCGAGCAGGTATCTAGTGACACCTCGATGCGGAGCCTCGAGGCTAAGGCTCGCACATCTCCAACACCAACCCACTGCACATCTCCACGATCTGCCTTGTTACTAAGTGGTGTTACACCACTTAGCGGGGTATTACACCAGCTCGGAGGTGGTGTAACACCCCCTCACTGGTGCAATGCTCCCTAACTGGTGCAGACCTGCCCAATACAGCTCGGGTGGCAGTTCGTTGGAGCAGGAGATGCCGTGACCCGGCTTATCCCTACCGGGGCGACGCCTATTGACTCAGCGCGGCAACGCGGGCGTCAGGCCAGCGGCCAGGACGGGGCGTTGCCCGCAGCCTCGCCCGTTCCATCCCCGCCGTGCAGCAGGTCCGCGACCCACGCGCGACCCGCACGGAAGGCCTCGTCCGTCGTGCCAGGGGCAACCGACGCGCGCACGCCATCGACGCGCGGGTAGGAACCCATGAAGCGAACATCCGGCGAGTAACGGTGCAGGCCGACGAGGGCTGCCTGAACGCGCTCCTCGCGGATGTGGCCAACGATGTCGATGCTGAACGTGTAATTGCCGAGGCCGTCGCCGCTCGGGCGAGACTCGATGCGGGACAGGTCGACGCCGCGCGCCGAGAACTGCTCGAGGAGGGTCAGCAGAGCGCCCGACTCGTTGACCGGCAGGGCGACCTGGATGGTCGTCTTATCCGCACCGGTCGGAGGAGGCACCACGCCGGGGCGGGCCACCAGCACGAAGCGGGTGATCGCGCCCGGGTTGTCGGCGACGTCGGTGAACAGGGCCTCCAGGCCGTAGGTGTTGACCGAGACCGCGTTGCACAGGGCGGCATCGAAGGACGCGTCTCCGTCCGAGAGGAGCTCGGCGGCGGCGGCCGTCGACGTGGCGGGCACGTGGATCGCGCCGGGGAAGGTCTCCTCGACCCAGCCGCGGCACTGCGCCCACGCGTGCGGGTGGGTGCCGATACGGCGAATATCCTCGGGGCGCGTGCCCGGCAGGACAGCCAGCTGGAAGACAACGTGCACGTGCATCTCGGCGACGATGACGAGGGGGTCGCCGTGCGAGAGCGAATCGAGCGTCGCGTTGACGCCGCCCTCGATGGAGTTTTCGATCGGGACGACGGCACGGTCGGCCTCGCCGCGACGCACGGCCGCGAGCGCCTGCGGGGCGCTCGTCATCGGCATGAGGATCGCGCCGGCGGGAGCGACCTGGTGGACAGCCTGCTCGGTAAACGTGCCGAACGGGCCGAGGAAGGCGATACGAAGCTTGTCACCGAGGGGCGCGGGGCCGGGAATGTTCGTCGTCATGGTGTCAAGGGTAACGAGAGCGAAGGGAGTGGCGCGGCCTCGTTTCGAGGACGGGGCGCATTGTGGCCAATCGCGCGGGTTCCGAGGCCGGGCGAGCGTCAGTCGCGGGAGCCGGTCACGCCGGTCGCGAAGGCCTCGCGTCCGCCGCCCGGCGTCACGTCGCCGCACGCGGTGATCTTCCACAGCTTCGCGGTGCCGCCCGCGTCGACCAGCTCGAAGCCGGTGGACGTGTCCACGTTGTAGAGGCCGGGGTGACGGGAGGATCGCATGAAGTTGTAGTAGGCGCCGTCTTCCTCTTCGTAGAAGTGGGTGATGCCGAGCCTGCGCACGACCTCGCACACCTCGGGATCGGTCGCGATGTCGTGGAAACGCTGGATGAGGATCTTCTGCGAGGCCACATCCTTGTTAGCGGTGTTCAGCTGCGGGAATACCGCCTTACGACCGCCGATCATCTCGGAGTACGCCGCGCCCGCGATCGGGTCGCCCAAAATGAGCGCGTCGGGGGCGGTCGTGTACGGCATGCGGCGCAGCATGGCGAGCTCGCCAATCGTGGCCATACCCGGCTTGCCCAGGCGATTCGGATCGTACACCTGGGCGACCGCCGCGTTTCGCGCGTCGATGGCACCAAAGCTGGACAGGACCAGCACGAGCAGGCCGACAGCGAATTGGATTGGCCAGCGCGGCGCCTCAATGTTGTCGTCGGCTCCGCGTTCGGCGAGGATCCGCTGCAGCGACCTCGTCCAGACGGTGTGAATAAGGCGAACGATGGCGGCGACGCCGACCGCCATGAGGATCGTCAGCGCGATGTCTTCGACGCCCATGATGCGGCGGGCGTCCTTGTACCAGGGGGCCAGCAGGTACGTGCGCAGCGCCGAGTTAGGCGAATACGCCAGGCCGGTGAGAGCCGCGAGGACCGCGTAGGAGGCCAGCGGCCAGCACGGCAGGGGCTGCGCCTCCTCTTCGGACTCCTCGATCTCTTGGGCCGAGGCCAGGGTGCCCTCCTCCGCGTCCACGTCCGCATCATCGGTGAGACCAGCGCGCTCGGCAGCACGCTCGAGGGGGTCCCTGCGACGGAACAGCAAGTAGAGGCGCGCGGTCGCCGCAATGCCGACGATCAGGAGAATGAACTGGACGATCGTCCACTGAATGTTGCCGGATGTGTTCGAGAAGGGCGGGTAGGGCAGGAAGGCGTGCATGAAGGCTTCGCCCCAGTTACTGCCGTCGCGCCGGTAGCTGCCCATGGCCCGGATCTTTGACGACGACAGCGCGAGGAGCGGCGCGGCGATGACGACAAGCGCGAGGGCAGCCCACGCGAGGGCGACGAGCTGGCCTCGTCCACCGCGACCGTAGGCGCGTCGTGCGAGGGACGCGATGGAGGCGAGGAGCGGCGCGATCAGGAACGCGAGGATCGAGAAGGCTGCGCTCGGGTGCGCGCCGACGAGGCCGATGGCACCGATGAGGAGGAACACCGCCTGCGGGATACGGCGCAGGAAAGCACGCATCCCATCACCCGCACGCAGGTCGGCGACCAGCCTGCGCCCCGCGACGATCGCAATGGCCGCCAGGCCCGGCACCAGGGCGGTGCCCGTCGAGTTGGGCCACTGGTTGTACATAGTGAGTGCGTCGGCGGGCATATTGAGCAGCATGCCGCCGATGATGGGTGCCGACATGATCGCGGTGCGCGAGGCGGTCAGGACCGAGACGAGGGCCGCCAGTCCGATGACCCACACGGCCATGAGCGCCAGCGAGGACACGTTCGAGGCCTGGACGACCGAGTCGTAGCGCGCGAACAGCGAGACGAAGGCGTGCCAGCCCGTCGGATAGTAGACGTTGCGGCCGCCGTACAGCTCGTGGAGGCCGCCGAAGGGACTGGCGTTCTTGCCGTACAGGATCGCGTGCACGCCGTTCTGATGGAACGTCGGATCCCACTGCTGGACAGGGTTCGCTGGGGCAGCGCCCATCACGAGGGGCAGCGCCGCGAGGATGAATCCCACGAGGATCGCTCCCCACGTGGCCGCGCGGATCGCGGCCTGGCGTCCGCCGATCGGCTTGCGCACGCCGATCGCCTCGCGCAGGGGAACTCCCCGCAGGGAGAATCCGTCGTTGCTGCGGCGGAAGAAGCTCAGGCTCCACGCGCCGGCGCCTCCCAGGGCGCTCATGCCGAGGATCGGCAGCGCCGTCGAGGGCTCCCACTCGATATCGAGCGCCGGGTAAGCGACCGACAGGATCGTGATCAGGCCAAAGGTGAACGCGGGTGCCGCACCGATCGCGACGAGCGACGAACGACCTCCCGCCCGCAGCCACATGAAGCCCGGCAGTACCAGGGCGACCATCATGGCCAGCAGGGTCGGGAGCAGCATCCACCAGGCCAGCATGGATTACTCCTTGTCGGAAGCGGCGCGGCGCTTGCCCACGATCTCAATGATGACGGGCAGGACCGACGCGAGGATGATGACGCCGAGGATGAGCGTCAGGTTGTCGTGCACGAAGGGCACGTTGCCCAGGAGCGCGCCGACGAGGATGAAGCCCGCGCCCCACACGATGGCACCCAGCGTGTTGAAGGCCAGGAACTTCGGGTAGGGGTAGCGGGCCATGCCCGCTGCGATCGGAATGAAGGTGCGCACGAAGGGGATGAATCGTCCGATGACCAGCGAGCGGCCACCGTAGTTCGTGAAGTAGTGCTCCGCCTTCTCCAGGTGCGCGGTCTTGAGGATGCGAGCGTCGGGCTTGAAGAAGCGACGCCCCCACTTGGCGCCCAGGAAGTAGCCGATCTGCGCTCCGATGAAGGCCGCGACGACGACGAGGAGGATGAGCGTCGGCAGGTGCAGGCCGAGGCGATCATGGAGCAGGCCGGCGGTGAACAGCAGGGATTCACCGGGCAGCACCGGGAACAGGACACCCGACTCGATGAGGACGATGAGCATCGTTCCCCACAGCACCCACGGCCCCATGGCGACGAGCAAAGTCTCGGGATTTTTAAACCACTCGATAACGGTGTGCAGCATCGACGGATCTGATGCGGTCACGAGTGTCGACCAGGTCACGATAGGGCCCTTTTCTGCCGGGAATGTATCACCCTAACCCTACCTTTGTTGACCGCGATTATAGGATAGGCGGCATGAGGAAGCGCAAGGATTCACACGACGGTTCTCCGGTCGGGGACACGAACATCCTCTTCGTCCCCGATTCCTCCGCCGACCCCTCGACATCCGGGGTGGATGCCCTCATGGGGATGATCGACGAGGCCGGGGCACCCCCGCAGGCTCCCCCGCCCCTGGAGGTCCCCTCCTCGGAAGCGCGCACCGAGGTCATGGAGCCCGTCGTCACGCCGGACACGACGACCGCGCCCGTAGCCATGCCGCCCAGCATTCCTCCCAGCCACGCGGACGCCGACCAGAGCGCCCAGGCCTCGTCGTCAAATGACGAGAGTGCAGCGGATCCCCTGCTTCCCCCGCCCGCGCCCACGGCCGATAACGCCGCCGCCATCCCCGAGGAACCCACCGATGAGGCCGAGGCCAGCGCGCCAGAGGCCACCACGGAGACCGAGGCAGAGGCCAGCAGCGGCGACAAGGACGCGGACATTGAATCCGCCGCGCCCCCGGCTACCGACGAAATCGCCGCAAACCTGCCCGTGCGCCGCATGCGCCTGCCCCGCCCCGTCTACATCGCTGACCGCATCCTGCCCGTTCGCCGCCGCCGCGAAGACCTCGTCGACGTCGTCATCTCCCTCATCGCGATTCTCTTTATCTGGACGATCGGAGCGCTGGCCAGCGCGACCACGCGCGGCGTCACCATGGATGTCCTGAGCTTCCAGCTCGTCCGCCAGATCCTCATCCTGCCGGTGAGCATCACCGAGGGCCTCATCATTTTGACCACGCCGATCCTCGTGATCGTCTCGCTCGCGCTGCGCAAACGCCTCCAGGCGATCATCCAGGTCCTCGTGACGAGCCTCGTGGCCGCGGTCGGCGGCTGGATCATCATCCTGCTGACGGGCCTGCTGCCCTCCGAACTGACTGCGCCGTTGAGCGTGGACCGCGCACTTGCCACGCAGGGCTCCCAGACCGGCATCGCAATCGCCATCAACCTGGTCATCGTCACCCTGTGCGCGCTGTTCACCTCCGCCGGCGAGGCCCAGTCGATGAAGGCCATCAAGTGGGGATGGACGGGCCTGTGGATCATTCTCATCCTCGGCGTGCTGCGCTCGTCCATGACCCTGCCCGTCGCTTTCATCTCCGTCTTCTTGGGCCGCGCTTTCGGCTCGGGTTCGCGGTGGATCATGGGCTACGACGACCAGCGGGCGAAGGGCGCCAAACTCGTCGAGGCGCTCCTCAACATCGGGATTACGCCCTCGCGGATCGTGCGCACCGACCTCGACACGACCGACGAGCCCCTGGCTACGTGGGCCGTCGCTGAGAACTCGCGCGGCCGCCTCACCCAGATGCCCGCCGACCTGGGCGACATGGGCGTCACGGTGACGCGCCGCCCGACCCAAGACCATCACCGCCACTACCAGGCGTGGAGCGACACGGGCCTCGCCTACGAGATCATCGCCATGGACCCCGGCCAGGAACTGACCGGCACCCTCCTCGAGATGTGGAACAACCTGCGCCTGCGCGGCATCAGCCGCTGGGTGTCGCCCTCGCTCAAGGCTCAGGCCGAGCGTTCCTCCTTCACGACGCTGCAGGCGCTGCGCGCCGGCGTGTTCACCCAGGAGCCGATCGGCATCGCCTCGGCCTCCGACTCGATCATCCTGGTCATGTCCGCCCTGCCCCCCACGACTCCGCTCACGGAGCTCGGCGAGGACGCATCGGACGAGGTCCTGGACCGCGCGTGGGAGCAGCTGCACTTCGCGCACTCGCGCGGCATCTCGCACCGCGCTCTCACCCCCGAGGCCGTGGTCGTCGACTCGTCCTCGGACGTGTGGCTGCTGGACTGGGATTCCGGCGAGGTCGCGACCACCGAGCTGAACCAGTCCATCGACATCGCGCAGATGCTGGTCCTGACCGCGTTGGCCGTGGGCCCCGAGCGCGCGCTCGAGGCCGGCCGACGCTGCGTCGGTGAGGAGACGCTGATCGCGTGCGCCCCCGTCATCCAGAAGCCTGTCCTTCCTGCGGAGATCAATCAGCGCCTGCGCCGTTCCGACCTGCTGGGCGAGCTGCGTGCCGCCCTCGTGGGAGACTCCGAGGCCGAGACCGCGCCCACCGCTGACCTGCAGCGTTTCCGTCCGCGCACGATCTTCACGATCGCGGTGGCGTTCATCGCCGTCTTCATCGTCGTCGGTTCGCTGAACTTCAACGACATCGTGACCACGGTCAAGAGCGCGAACCTGTGGTGGATGCTCGCTTCCGCCGTGCTCGCCTGCCTCATCTGGGTCGGTTCCGCGGTCCCGCTTGTTGCCCTGTCGCCCGAGAAGCTGAGCCTACGTGAGACGCTCATCGCCCAGGTCGCTGCCTCGATCATTACGATCGTGGCACCCGCCGGCGTAGGACCCGCGGCTCTCAACCTGCGCTACCTGCGCAAGCGCCGCGTCCCGACCGCCATGGCGGTGACGACGGTGACTCTCATGCAGATTTCGCAGGCGCTCATCACGATCGTCCTACTACTCCTCGTCATGGTGATCGCCGGATCGTCACTGTCCGTGTCGGTCCCCTACGGCACCATCCTGGGTGTCGTCGCGGTCGTCATGGTCGCGGTCGGCATCATCGTCGCCGTGCCAAAGGTGCGACGCTGGATCTGGTCGAAGATTCAGCCGACCTGGCAGCAGGTCTACCCGCGCCTCCTGTGGATCATCGGCCAGCCCCGTCGCCTCGCCGCGGTCGTGGGCGGCAACCTGCTGATGAACATCGGCTACGTGGGCTCGTTCTGGACGGCCCTGCTCGCCATGGGCGGTTCGCTCAACTTCTCCACAGTGTCGATCACCTACCTGACGGCGAACGCGGCCGGCTCCTTCATCCCCTCGCCGGGCGGTATCGGTACTGTTGAAACGGCCCTCACCTCGGGCCTGACGGTCGCGGGCATCTCCTCGTCGGTCGCCATCGCGACGGCTCTGCTCTACCGTCTCGTCACCTTCTACGGCCGCATCCCGTTCGGCTGGTTGGCCATGAAGTACATGGAGAAGAAGGACATGATCTAGGTTCCCTCTGAGCGCATCCACATCCGGCTGTCACGCGTCCCGGCGCGAGGCAGCCGGATGTTGCTTTACTGGAGGCTGTTGTTGCCGTCCGGGTATGCCGCCTGGACGCCGCTCACCGCTCGAATGACGTCAATCGACCCGGCGGGCACGCGCAGCGCGTAGCCGCGCAGGGCGTTGCGATACTCGCGTTCCACGGACACGGAGGCGCCCGGGAAAGCGCCGGCCACGGCCTCGTTGATCGAGGCGAGGATGGTTTCTCCGTCGGCGCCTTCCGCGAGCTGGACGATGACGACGACGGAGCTATCGGAGTCCTGGCCGGACTGCGCGCTCGGGCCGCTGCGCCCGTTCTTGGACGTCAGTGCGGTGTCGGGGTTGACCGTCGGCGAGGCCGTGGCACCCGGCGCAGACTGGGCGGAGTCCACGGGAGCGGCGGACTGCGACGCGGGTGTCGGCGACGTCGCGGTAGAACAGCTGGCGACCGCAAGCGCGCACGTGCCCACCCCGGCCAGGAAAACGGCTGGTTTCTTCATGGTTATCTGCTCCTTGCTGTGGGCATGCACCGTCGCGCTGACGCCTCCAACATACCCCAGCGGCCATCGACGTTGCGGCGTTAGTACGTGCATGCAGACACCCATGGGCGCGCATGAGAAGGGGCCCGGGAGCGCTCGCAGTGAGCGTTCCCGGGCCCCGGCCTCGTGAATCATCGAATTACCGATTCAGAAGAGACGCGCATCAGTGCACCCAGACTCCGTTCGCGTCGAACACGTAGGTGCGTCCGTTGATCACGTGAGTGCCGGTGAACATTGCCCCATCGGGTCCCAGGTAGTACCAGGTACCGTCGAGGTTCAACCATCCGGTGTGCATCGCGCCCGAATCCTTCAGGTAGTACCAGGAGCCGCCATCGCGCACCCATCCGGTGGCCATCGCGCCACTACCGGTGAGGTAGTACCAGGAGCCACCGTCGGCGACCCACCCGGTCTTCATGACCTTCGTGGCCGGATCCAGGTAGTACCAGTAAGCACCGCCGAAGCTCTCGTCGAACACCCAGCCGCCAACCAGGGCGCCCTCGGAATTTGCGTACACCCACGCACCGTCATCGCGCCGGAGCCAGCCGGTCATCATGTACCCGTCGGAGTCGAAACGGTAGTCCCTGCCGCCAATCGTGAACCAGCCGTTCTTGAGGTACTCCTTCCCATTCGCGCACTGGTACCACCAGCCAAACAAGTCCTTCGCCCAGTGGCCGCCGTCAGCCGTGATGCACACGCCCGGGTTATCCGACGGCAGGTCAAGGGTCGCGGCCTTGGAGTGGTTGAGGCCGTAATCCCATGCGAGCACGTAGGGGTGGGCGATGACCTCGCCGGAGCCACCCTGATCGGCCCACCCCTGCGAGATGGCCGACATGGGAACCTCGACGTGGTACGTGTAGGTTCCGTCAGCCCCGACCGTTCCTTCGTTGTCCGCGAACACGTGGCGGTAGAACCACAGGCCGTCGGCCGGGTCATGCAGGTCGAACGCGGCCAGCGGGGACGCGTCGGTGACGTCAAAGGACACGACCGTGTCAGGACCCTCCCCGCTGTACGTCACTGCGGAGACGACGGGGGCGGTGGTGTCGAGGCGGAACTCGTATGAGATTGACTGCTCGGTCTGCGAGGGGCCGTCGTTGTGCGCGGACAGCGTCAGCTTGTACACACCGTCGGGAAGATTCTTGTACTCGTCGGCGCTCGAATCAAGAGCCAGCGGCTCATGTCCCCGCTCGACCCACGTCATCCTTCCGGACGAATCCAGCGCGGACTTCCAGTTCTGGTAGCGCATGAAGGACGCGATCGTCTCTCCTGCGGCGTTCGTGTACGCGGCGTTGATCGTGTGGACGCTGCGCAGCGTGCCCGTGCGCGGCTCCAGGACCGTGGGAGCACCCGAGGCGTCCGAGCGAGAGATGACGTTCTTGCTCGAGGTGGGCAGACCGATACGATCAGCATCCTTGACCAGGGGGTTGTATCCCAGCTGCTGGCCCGTGTTGCCGTTGTAGACCCAGGAAGCGAGCGTGTGGGCGCCGTCCTCGGAGGCTAGGGCGTCGAAGATGGGCGCCTTGCCCCAGTTGCCGTAGAAGCCCAGGTAGGGCACGGTCAGGTTGGGCTGGGACGCGGTCTTCGAGGTGAAGCGCACGAAGCCGTCGAGGAAGGTGCCGTTGGGCGTGTTCTGCGCGACGGAGGCATCGAAGTCGGCGCCGGGCTTGACGTCCACACCCACGGTCGCCTCGCCGTTCGCGGGAACGGTGATGATCGCGCCCTCATCGGTGCCGCTCACGGCCGCACCGGAGTAGGCGATATCCACGCCCTTGCCTCGCCAATCGGCGGACTTGCCGGTGAAGAACCCGCCCTCAACGATCTCCGACAGCGCCTGGGAGCTCAGCTCGTAGGAGGCCTCGGTGCCGGACAGGTTGTGCAGTGTGACGTCAAAGTGCCAGCCCGTTGTGCCGTCCCCCAGGTCCGCCTTGGGGCGAGACTGCTCGGGGGCGCCGACCACGGTCGGGTACACGGACGAGGTCGTGGCCGCCAGGACGTTCGTCAGTCCAGAGCCCTGCTTGCGTGGGGAGTACGGGGCGCCAGTGTCCTGGAGGGGGTCGACGACGGGAGACGCCGTGCCCATGATGAGGTTCTGGACGACGTCAATCTTCTCGCGCGCGCTCATCGAGGCGAACAGCGGATCGTTCTGGACGCGCTGCAGGACGACGGCGCTCACGCCCGCCATCTGCGGGGTCGCCATCGATGTGCCGGACATGAACTCGTAGGTGCCACCGGGCACGGCCGAGTAGATGTTGCCTCCGGGGGCGCTGACCTCGGGCTTGAGGCGCAGGTCCGGGGTGACGCCCCACGAGGAGAAGCTCGACATGGAGTACTTCGAACTCGGGGCCACGACCTTGCCGGGGGCGACGCTCAGGTGGTGGTCAGCGGCGGCCAACATGGCCTCGCCGTCGGCCTGCGAGATGAACGCGGCAGGCACGCCGTCCGTCGCCAGGCTCATGACCACGAGCGAGTCACCGGGCACGTTGTTGTACACGATGAAGCCGGCGGGCTTGGAGCCTGCGACATTGTTGAACTTGTCCTGGAAGGTGAGAGTACCGCGCTTGACCAGCACGATCTTGCCCGCGAGGCCCTCGGGGTACTTGGCCTTGAGCGCGGCGCCATCCTCGGGCGAACCGATGCCGCCGTCGACGTACTCGAACGGGCCGCCTGTCAGGTCGGACAGGTCGGGCATCTTCTGGCCGTCGGCGCCGCCGGCGCGCTGGTAGGCGATATCGCGGTCGCCGACGGTGAAGGCGCTGTGCGACAGCGAGTTGTCGACCGAGGCCACGGACACGACGGAGGAGTAGGACGCCGGTTCGCACAGGACGGAGGAGTCGGGGTCCGAGGCGAAGGGCAGGTTCTTGCCGGAGAGGTTGCCGTATCCGGCCGTGTACTCGTTGCCGGCGGCCGCGTTCACGGTGACGCCAGCGTCCTGGAGGCTCTTGAACACGGTCGCGTACATGGAGTCGGCCTCGTTATCCATGCCGCCGGTCTGTCCGAGGGACAGGTTCACGACGTCGGGGCGCAGGACGACCATGTCGTCGAGGGCGGCGAGCAGCGCCGAGTCCGGGATGCCGCCGCTGGTACTCTTGGCGACCTTGGCGACGATGATCTGCGCGTCGGGGGCGATGCCCACGATTTCGCCCGCGTTGCCCGCGGTGATGCCGGCGACGTGCGTGCCGTGCGATCCGGCTTTGCCGGTCGGCGAGGCGTCCGGGTCGTTATCCGCGTAGTCGTAGGCGAAGGGGAACTTTTCCGACACGTAGCTGCCGGTCTTGCCGTCGCCCAGCTGGGGGGTCAGGGACTCAACCTTGTCCTCGGAAAGCCCGGGGGTCCCGTGCAGGGCACCCGCGAACGCTGGGTGGGTCATGTCCACGCCCGTGTCGATGATGGCGACGACCTTGCCATTACCCTTTTGGGTGATCTGGTCGGCGTGCATCATCAGCTGGGCGCTGAGGTTGTCGGGGTTCTGGGTGGAGATGCGCGAGGAGTTCGTCGCGCCCTCTCCGGCGACCTGATCATCGACACCATCGACATGGGTCTCGCGATCGAGGAAGGCGGCCTTGACGCCGCTCACCGCGCGGATCGCGTCGAGGGAGCCGGCGGGGGCGCTGAGCGCGAAGCCCTGCATGGCCTTGTCGTACTCGCGCTCCACCTGGGCGGAAGAGCCGGGGAATGCCGCGGCCACGGCCTCGTTGATCGAGGCGAGGGCTGCCGCGCGGTCGGCGCCGTCGTCGAGCTGGACGACGATCGTGACGAGGGCGGCAGGGTCGACCTCGTCGGTCGTCGGTGCCTGAGCGTCCTGGGTGGTCTCCCCGCTCTTCGAGGTGAGCGCGGTATCGACGTCACCGACGGGCAGGGACGAGGCCGTGGCGCCCGCGTCGGGTCGGGTATCCGCCGGGATTGGCGGGGATGCGAGGGTCGCGGGGCCGGCAACCACCAGAGCGGCGGTGCCAGCCAGCGCGAGGAACGCCGCTGGTTTCTTCGTTGTCATGTGCGTAACTCCAAAATGTGAATGGGGACCTCGAGAGGCACGAAGCGAACGCGCACCTATTGGTCGTTATGTGAGAACAGCGCTGCGACACATCATTGCGCAGCACGTCGGACAGCAGGGCAGTGCGACGACGAACAAGGCCCGGGCCGGGTGAGACGCCCTCCCGGGCCTCGTCGTCGCTGGGCAAGCACTCAGGTCAGCCGACCCACGCGCCGCTGTCGCCAAAGACGTAGGTGCGTCCGTTGATCACGTGCGTGCCCATGAACATCGCACCATCGGGTCCCAGGTAGTACCAGGTGCCCCCGTCCTTCACCCAGCCGGTCGCCATCTTGCCCGAGGCGCTCAGGTAGTACCAGGAGCCGCCGTCGCGCACCCAGCCAATCGCCATCACGCCGTTGCCGTGCAGGTAGTACCACGAGCCGCCGTCGGCGAGCCACCCGGTCTTCATGATCTTGGTGGCCGGATCCAGGTAGTACCAGTAGGGGCCACCGTACACGTCGTCGAGGACCCACCCGCCGACGGGAACGCCATCGGAATCCACGTACATCCACTCACCGCTGGGGCGCTTGACGAAACCGGTCATCATGTAACCGGAGGGGCTGAACTGGTAGTCCCTGCCACCAATCGTGAACCAGCCTCCCGAGAGGTACGCCCTCCCGTCAGCGCACTCGTACCGCCAGGACCTCGGCCCACTGATCCAGTGGCCGCCCACCGGATCCTTGCACGAGGCCGTCTGGTTGCTGGAGTAGAAGGGCAGGTCGAGGGTCACCGGCTCGGAGTGGTTCAGTCCGTAATCCCACGCGAGGACGTAGGGGTAGGCAGGAGGTGCACCGGAGCCACCCTGGTCGCTCCACGCCTGAGAGATCGCCATCAATGGGATCTCGACGTGGTACATGTACCGACCGTCGGGGCCGACGCTGCCCTCACTCTCGGTGAAGACGTGGCGGTAGAACCACAGGCCATCGGCGGGATCGTGTAGGTCGATCGCCGCCAGCGGAGAATCGTCGGTCACATCGAAGGACACAACCATGTCGGGCCCTTCTCCGGCGTACGTCACCTCGGAGATGACGGGCGCGGTGGTGTCGAGGCGGAACTTGTAGGAGATCGACTGCTCGGCGCGCGACGGGCCGTCGTTGGACGCGGCAATCCGCAGCGTGTACGTGCCGTCGGGCAGCTGCGCGAAGGGCTCGGCATTCGCGTCGAAGACCGTGGACTCGTGGTAGGCCTCGACCCAGGTGTTCTCCTCGCTGCTCGTCTGGTAGAGGGACTTCCAGTTCCGATGGTTGGTCACCGAGAAGACCGTCTCCCCTGCCTCGTTCGTGTAGGTACTGGTCAGCGAGTGGACGCTGCGCAGTGTGCCCGTGCGCGGCTCCAGGACCGTGGGGGCACCCGAGGCCTCGGACCGGGAGATCACGTAGCGCTGCGGGTTGGGCTTTCCTGTACGGTCGGCCGCCTTAACGAGAGGGTTGTAGCCGAGGGAGTCGCCGGTCTTGCCGTTGACGATGGCCGAGGCCCGTGTGTGTGCGCCGCCGTCCGAGGCGAGGGCATCGAAGATGGGGGCCTTGCCCCAGTCGCCGTAGAAGCCCAGGTAGGGCACGGCGAGGTCGGGCTGAGACGCGGTCTTCGACGCGAAGCGCACGAAACCGTCGAGGAACGTCCCGTTGGGCGCATTGTCCGCGACGTAGGAGGCGAACTCGCTGCCGGGCGTGATGTCGATACCGACGGTGGCCTCGCCGCTCGCGGGAACGGTGACAGTCGCGCCCTCAGCGGACGCGGATGCGGCACCCGAGTACGTGATCTCCACGCCCTTGCCTCGCCAATCGGAGGAATGCTGCGTGAAGAAGCCGCCGTCGACGATCTCGGAGAGGGCCTGCGAGCTCAGCTCATAGGTGGCCGGAACACCCGACAGGTTGTCCAGCGTGACGTCGAAGTGCCACCCCTTCGTGCCATCCCCCAGGTCCGCCTTGGGCCGGGACTGCTCGGGCGCGCCGACCACGGTCGGGTACACGGACGAGGTCGTGGCAGCCAGGGCATCGACGAGTCCCGCACCCTGCTTACGCGGCGAGTACAGCGCTCCCGTCGTCTGGGCCGCATCCGTCAGCGGACGGGCAGTACCCATGATGAGGTTCTGAACCACATCAGCCTTCTGGCGCGCACTCATCGACGCAAACAGCGGATCAGACTGGACACGCTGGAGGACGATCGTGCTGACGCCCGCCATCTGAGGCGTGGCCATCGACGTGCCGGAGGACTGCTCGTACGCACCGTCCGGGATCGACGAGAAAACCTCGCCACCGGGCGCCGCGATCTCGGGCTTGAGGCGCAGGTCCGGGGACACGCCCCACGCGGAGAATTCTGACGCCTCGTAGACGGTGGACTGCGGCAGGACCTGGCCCTCGGCGATCGAAAGCGTGTGCTCGGGGGCGTCCAGCATGGCCTGGCCGTCGGCCTGGGAGATGAACGCGGCGGGCATGTCCTGCGTCGTCAGATTCATGGCGATGAGGGATCCGACCGACACGTTGTTGTAGACGACGATTCCGGCGGGCTTGAGGTCGTAGAGGTTCTCGACCTTCTTCTGGTAGGTCATGTTGCCGCGGGAGACGAGCGCAATCTTGCCGGCGAGGCCGTCCGGGTACTTCGCCTTGAGCGCGGCGGCGTCCTCCTCGGAGGCGAACCCGGCGTCGACGTACTCGTAGGTGCCGGCGGGCAGGTCGGAGAAGAAGGCGACCTTCTCACCGTTCAGGCCGCGAGCGCGCTGGTATCCGATGTCTTTCCCATTGACGGTGAAGGCGTTGCGAAGCAGGGCGTTTTCGACCGAGGCGACGGCAACCACCGAGGAATACGTGGCCGGCTCGTCCATGACCGAGGAGTCGGGGTCCGAGGCGTAGGGCAGGCCCTTGCCGGAGTTGTTGCCGTACCCGGTGGAGAAGGCGTTGCCCGAGGCCGCGTTGACGGTGATGCCCGCTTCCTGCAGCTTCTTGTACACGGTCGCGTACACCGAGTCGGCCTCGCTATCCATGCCGGCCGTCCAGCCGAGCGACAGGTTGATGACGTCGGGATGCAGGACGAGCATGTCATCGAGGGAGGCGAGCAGCGCCGAGTCCAGCAGCGCGTCGTCCTCGCTGCGCGTCACCTTCGCAACGATCACCTGGGTGTTCGGAGCGGTGCCGACGATCTTATCGGCGTTACCTGCGGCGATGCCGGCGACATGCGTCCCGTGGGAAGCATACGGGGTCTTCGACGGCGACGCGTCGTTGTCGCCGTCCGCGTAGTCGTAGGCGAAGGGGAACTTCTGCGAGACGTAGACGCCAGTCTTGCCCTCACCCAGCTGCGAGGTCATCGCGGCTACCTTCTGCGGGGTGAGCGGGGGCGTTCCCGCGAGCTCACCAGTGAATGCCGGATGCGTCATGTCGACGCCCGTGTCGATGACGGCGATGACCTTTCCTTCGCCCTTCTGGGCGACCTGGTCGATGTGCATCATGAGATGGGCGCTCAGGTTGGCGGGGTCCTGCCCGCCGGTCTGCGAGGACTCGATGCCACCCTCGGCATCGGGCGTGGCCACATCACTGACGCGCCCCTCGCGCTCGAGGAACGCGGCGCGTACGCCCGGAGCACGGCGGATCGCGTCGAGCGCACCGACGGGTGCCTTGAGGGCGAAGCCCGACATGACGTTGTCGTACTCGCGCTCCACCTGGGCCTGCGTTCCCGGGTAGAGGGCGGACACGGCCTCGTTGATCTCACTGATCGCACCCTCGCGGGACGCGCCATCCTCGAGCTGGACAATGACGCTGACGACGCGCGCCGGGTCCACCTCTGCGTCGGTCGAGGAGGGCGCGGACTGTCCGCTCTTCGAGGTCAGCGCCGTGTCGATGTCGCCCACGGGCAGGGAGGTTGCTGCACCATCGTGCGTTCCGGTGGGCCCCGGGGGCATGGGCGAGGCCAGGGCGGCCGGCCCAGTCACCGCGAGCGCGCACGCGCCGACGAAGGCGAGGAGGGCAGCCGGTTTCTTCGTTGACATAAGCTTTCTCCGATATGTTGGGGACGGAGTGCCGGTGGCACCCGGTACGTCGGCGTACCAGCCGTCTCCTCACAACATACCTCATGTGGCCTACCTGACAATCAACATCTTGCTTATCGATACGTTAGCGCAGCTGAAGCGTCTAACACGACCGGGCCCGGGAGCGCAGTGTTGCGTTCCCGGGCCCGGCGTATTGCCTGGTGGTAGGCGGATATCAGATCACGGCATCCACATACCCGAGGCGTCGAAGGTGTACATACGGCCGTTGATCATCTGCGTGCCGGTCACCATTGCTCCCGAGGGAGACAGGTAGTACCAGGCGCCACCCAGGTTGAGCCAGCCGGTGGCCATCGCGCCCGAGCCGTGCAGGTAGTACCAGGTTCCGTCGACCATGACCCAGCCGGTACGCATGGCGCCATCCGAGCCCAGGTAGTACCAGGAGCCGCCGATCATCTGCCAACCGCTGAGCATCGCGCCCGAGCCATGCAGGTAGAACCACGTGCCGCCCAGGTTGATCCAGCCGGTGGCCATCGCACCGGAGCCGTGCAGGTAGTACCAGGTGCCGTCGACCATGACCCAGCCGGTACGCATCAGGCCGTTGTCACCCAGGTAGTACCAGCTACCGCGGACCATCTGCCAGCCGGTGAGCTGAGCACCAGAGGCGTCGTGGTAGTACCAGGCTCCGCCGTCCATGACCCAGCCGGTGCGCATGTAGCCGCGTCCATCGAAGCGGTACGTGCGTCCGTCGACCATCATCGAGGTGTTCGTCGGGTAGGTGCCGTCAGCGTTGCGGTACCACCAGCCGACCGAGTCCATCATCCAGGTGCCCGTCGGGGCGGGAGCGGGTTGCGGATCGGGTGCAGGCTGGGGGTCGGGTGCGGGCTGGGGGTCGGGCTGAGGCTGAGGATCCGGCGCAGGCTGCGGGTTGGGTGCAGGCTGAGGATCCGGCTGAGGCTGGGGATCCGGAGCAGGCTGCGGGTCGGGAGCAGGCTGCGGATCCGGAGCGGGCTGGGGATCCGGCTGGGGCTGCGGATCCGGAGCAGGCTGGGGATCAGGCGCAGGCTGGGGATCCGGAGCAGGCTCGGGCTGCGGAGCAGGCTCAACCCACGGAGCAGGTGCCTTCACGTCCTGCTTCACAGCCTTCACAACGGCGATTGTCGTCGTCGTTGCCGCGGTTCCATCGGGCAGGGTGGCGGTCAGGTTCACCTGATCCCAATCAACAACGTTGCCGCCGGTGATCATCGCACTCTTGCCATCCTCGGCCACCTTCAGGATGACCGCGCCACCGTACTCCAGGCTCCAGGACAGGGTGGCATCCTTAAACTTCTCGGGAAGCAACGGCTTGAGGGTAACAGTCTCACCCTCCTCGATGTCCACGCGGAGGTGATTGAGCACAATCTCGTCCTTGCCCAGCTCGCTGACGCAGACCTGGACACTGGCCATCACTGGGTCGAAGACCTTCGGATCCATGTAGTCGGCGACAGCCCTAACATCCGAGCAGCCTTCCTTCTGGGCAGTCACGAGGCCTGACTTCTCATCGACATTGAGGACGTCAATGTCGTCGCCGGACCAATTGACCTTCGTCATGTTGGCATTTTCCGGCATGTGCGTGACGCCAATGTTCGTCTGCTGGCCAACGTACAGATCGAGTTTTCCTGACTCGATACCAAAGTCGAGAGAAGTCATCGCGACCGGTTCGATGGCGACATCGGCACGCTTGGACGGCATGCCGTCGCTGCCCCATGCGACGAGCTTGACGGTCGCGGGCAGGGCATCGGTGTGGCCGGCCTTGGCCCAGGCGGCCTGGATATCGGAGAACTTGATGGTGAACGTGTAGTGATGCTTCCCGTCAGCGGTGACGTTGCCGGGGAAGTCGACGACGCGGCGATAGAAGATCGCGTCGGAGACCGGATCGCGCAAGTCGATGCTGGACAGGCCGGGATTGTCGACGACGGAGAAGGTGACCTGACCGCCAATACCTTCACTGGTGGTGGCGAGGTCGGAGATCATCGGACCATCCGCGTCGGGCGCGGGGGTTGCTGCCAGGGCGGGAGCGCCGAAGGCGACGCCGGACGCTGCCATCGCGCCGGTCGCCAGGGCCGCTATCCACGCCCTGTGAAATATGTATGACATGCTCACTCCAATGTTGATTCAGGCGAGCTATACCGCGCGGTTAGGTTATCTGCTCGCAATTCGCACGATACTGCGAAACCAGATACCTAGCAATGCTTTACTGACTTACCATTCAGTAGCTACAAGGCATTGCGAGGGGAAATGAGGGGAACCTTCTCCCTCTTGTCAGCAGGATTTCAACACATTCACTGACCAATGAACATACGTTCCGTGACAAAAGCACACATGTTCACCGATAACCCTCTTAAAAGACTGAAATTCTGGATGATACAGAATTCATTTGACACGGTAAATACCATAGCAAACTAACACAAACTGATACATGGCAGGCCCACAACCTCGACAAACATGCCACGGTACGCCGCGGGCGCCCTACTGCCGGTCAGACAGCTCCAGGTTCGCCCGCACGACGATGCCGATACGCTCCACCATCTCCTCGTCGACCCACTCACCATCCAGGGCGGCCAAGCGCGGGTGAGTCGGGGCCTCGTCGAAGAGGAGATCGAAGCCGAGGATCGCCCGCCACAGGGGGATCAGCTCCTCGTTGTAGGTGTGGCCGTGGCCGCCGGGAGCGGTCCCCGCGACGGGCAGGTCGGCGAGCACCTGAATGAAGGTGACGAAGCGCGTGAACTCAACGAAGGGAGACACGTCGCGGCCCGCGCGCTCACGCAGCCAATCGGGCTGCATCCAGAGCATCTTCCGATTCCACCACACGACCGGATCGGAGGCGTGCTGGGCGTAGACGAAGCGCGGGAAGCCCCACGGCCCCAGCTCGCGCCCGTACAGGTCGGTGCGCAGGTCGGATGGCTCGTTCACGAAGCGCACGCGCCGACCGTTGTAGACGACGGGGGCGACCTCGGGGCTTCCCTTGTGGCGGGCTGCCGTCAGCTCGGCGTGCATCGGCGTGAAGGCGGGGGTCCCCACCCACAGGGCCCCATCCACTTGGGAGAGCGCCTCCTCAACCGAGGAGAAAACCGACTGCGAGGCGAAAGCCCCCAGGGATTCACCGCAGACGAAGAGCGCGGGTCGGTCGGCCTCGTCCATAGTGTCGAGCTCGGCCCGCACCGCGCGGAAGAGCGCTGCCGAGGCCTCCTGCGCCGGCTCGAGGCCGGTCAGCCAGTTGAGGGCCGACGGCACGTAGGAGTACTGGAGCGAGGCGGTGGCACAGTTGCCGCGGGTCAGGAACTCGAGGGGCTGGACCTGCCACTCGTCAACCCAGCCGGAGCCGGTCGACGCGGCGATGAGAATGACGGCGCGATCGAAGGCTCCCGTGCGGCGCAGCTCGGCGACCACAGTCGCCGCGGCCTGCTCGATGCCCGCCCCACCCGTAGGCATACCGGAGTAGACGCGGATCGGCTCCATGGCCTCGCCGCCGGTGACCTGGGCGATGTCGAGGCGCGAGGGGCCGCGCCCCAGGAAGACGCGCCCCTGACCACCGACGGATTCCCAGGTGACGGGCGAGGCCGGGGAGGCGGAGCGCTCGGGCACGAACGGCTTGTAGATACCGCGCGCGGTGCGCGTGTTCATCTGCTCAGCATGGTGGCGGAAGAAGCCGATTCCGCCGCGCAGGATCACGTTGGACGTCAGGAAGAAGACGATGGCGACCAGAATCGCGACGCCCACGACGATCGCCGCCGGGCGCGGCATGTAGCCGCCGAGCACCCCGATCAGCATGCGTCCCACGCGGTTCAACGCCCCGACGATCAGGATGAGACACCAGGCAATCACGACCGTGCCGGCCGTACCCAGGAGGTACTCGCCGAAGGTCTCCCCCGGCATGTTGACAAGCCTGGCGGCGACGCGGGCCCGTCGGTAGGACTGGATGACCGCGTAGAGCCACCAGATCGCGAAGAGGGCGGCGATGCAGACGCGGAAGCCGATCTCGACGGGCTCGGATGCGCGGATCGTCAGACCGGTCATGGCTATGACGCGGGCACCCACGTTCTGGACGACGACGCCGGCGACGTAACCGCAGGCCACGAGGACGCCCGAAGCGACCGCGTGCCACGCCCACGAGCGCGCCATCAGCGACGGCGCCACGCTCACCGCGTACATGGCGAGGGCAGCGATCACTCCCAGAAACGACACAGCCATGGCCCCCATTGTGCCAGGCGCGCCCGCCCCATTCGAGAGCGGCACGAGGCACGGACTCCCACGCACACCGAGGGCTGACACGCGTCCCCTTCCTGCGCCTCGCCAGTCACGCTCATGCACCCCCACGAGCATTCGGTTTCGCTCACCGGCAACAATCGGATACCGTGGGCACATCACCACCGACGTCGTCACCAACGAAGACGGTCCAGACAATGGCGCCACGGACCCCCGACGCGCCCCGCACAAGCCAGGAAGACCAATGACTGACAATCATGCCGAACATATGCGCGGACTCCTCAAGCTCCTCAACAAGCTGCCCCCCAGGCCGCAGATCACCTTCCGCGGCTACGTCGATCGCACGGTGGACCGCGTGCGGGTCGTCGGCTCGCCGGCGCTCACGTCGACGTCACACAGCCTCGAGACCGCGACGAACAACCTCGCGCGGCCGGAGGTCGCCATCGTCGTCGGCGCCAACGGGCGCGATCTCACCCCGATCTTTGCGCTGGATCCCGACTTCAACCTCCAGGAGGTCACCTACCTCCCGAACTCCTACTTCCTCCAGCACGTCGCCCACGAATACAACGGCGTGACCATCCAGGTCTACGAGGAAATCGTTCTGAACAGCGACTCCGCTGGATTCACGATCGCTCATCGGCTGCTGTCCTGGGATCCGGTCCTGGCCGTCCTCGACCCCGCCCTGCGTGCCGCGCGGGAACGCCCGCTCCCCATGCCCGAAGGAGCCTCGGAGAGGTTCCTGGAGCCCATCCACTGACGTTCCACGCGCGCGGCTCGCTCACCTGTCACAGGTGGGTGAGCCACACGAGCGTCGCGTACGGGATGGTGACCTGCTGCCCGGGCGCATACCCGAGGTGGTCGTAGAGGTACCAGCGCAGGTTTTCCTGCATGCGGGCCCGGCCCTCCTCGGAGGAACGAATGTACGAGGAGCGCGTCGTCCCCAGGGTGAGGATCTGCTCGGGGGTCATGCGGTCCTCCCAGGCGACCTGGGTGAGGGTCATCGGCGCGAAGCCTCCACCCGGCGTGGGCGGGTTGTCGGGGCGGTGCACGTCGCCCGAGCGCATGATGCGCGTCAGGCGATGCACCCACGGGATCGACACGGCCATCTGGTTCCACACGATCGCGAGCGCGCCGCCGGGCCTGAGGATCCGCGCAGCTTCGAGGCCCGCGCGCTCGGAATCCACCCAATGCCAGGACTGGGCAAACACGACGATGTCATACACGTCGTTCGGTAACCCCGTCTCCTCCGCGACGCCGCCGTGCCACGTCACGCCTTCGATCGACGAGGCCTGGGCGCGCATCGCCTCGGAGGGTTCGACCGCGTCGACGAGGAGGCCGCCGCGCGCCAGGAGCTCACTCATCTTGCCGGTGCCCGCGCCGATGTCGGCGGCGCGCAGCGGTCCACCCTGCCCCAACGCGTCAGCACCTCGCGCGCGCTGCGCCGCTTCGATCAACGCGGCCACAGCCTCGTCCGGGTAGGCGGGGCGCACGGAGTCGTAGGCGCCGCCCTCGCCGACGAAAGGATTGACCTCAAGCGAGGAGGACAAGATGTTCGACAAAGTTTGCTCTTTCCTATCAGGAGAGTCTTTTATTCCCGGATCTTCGTGAGCGCTCACAGGAGCGAACTCCCCAGTCGACACACGTTGTCGATGTAATGGACGTGCCACGGCAGGCCTCGCCACTCCTCGTAGGTGAGCTCGCGAGACTTCTCGCGCGTGCGGTCGTCATTGCCGTGCAGCATCTCGACCAGGCGCGAGCTGTCAGCGACGAGCACGATCTCGTAGTTGAGGCCGAAGGAACGCACGTCCATGTTGGACGAGCCGATGATGCACAGGCTCCCGTCGACGATCATGTACTTCGAGTGGAGCATCCGCGGCTTGTGATACAGGTGGATGCGCACGCCCGCCTTCAGGAGCGGCCCGTAGTAGGAGCGCTGCGCGTGCCCGACCAGGAACTGGTCGAACTGCTCGGAGACGAAGAGCTCGACCTCGACGCCCGACAGCGCGGCGTTCGTCAGCGCGGTGATCAGGGCCTCGTCGGGAATGAAATACGGGCTCGTGATCGACACGTGCGTGCGCGCTGAGGAGATCATGTGGACGAACGCGCGCAGGTTCGGCTCGTCCTTGAACGCGGGGCCCGACGGGATGATCTGCATCGCCGAGGCCTGCTCCTCCTCGCGCTCTGCCGCAACCTCCGCGGCGGGCGGGGTGAGGACCTCGGGCGTGAGGATCTCCTTGCACGCGTAGTACCAGTCAACGGCGAAGACCGCCTGGATCTGAGCGACGATCGGGCCGGTGACGGACACGCTCGTGTCGTCGTAGAGCATGCCGGCCTTCGCGTACGAGGGGGTGTCGTAGTCGGGGGCCACGAGGTTGTGGGAGCCGACGTAGGCCTCGCGCCCGTCGATGACCAGAATCTTGCGGTGGTTGCGCAGGTCGGGGCGGCGGATCTGCCCGCGAAGCGGCGCGAAGGGCAGCATTTCGTGCCACTCGATGCCCATGGCGTTCAGGCGGCGACGGAAGTCCTTGTGGCCCGGGATCGTGCGCATGCCGTGGTGGTCGACGAGCAGGCGGACGGTGACGCCGCGGGCGACCGCGCGCTCAAGGGCCTCGTAGAAGGGGGCCGTGTACTCATCCCACGACGTCTGGTAGTACAGGGCGTTCACGTGGTGGGTGGCCGTATCGATGCTGGCGGCCATGGCGCGGAAGGTCTCAGCCGTGTCGTTGTAGAGGCGACCGACCTGTCCCACCGAGGCCGGGAAGCCGCTGAGGGTCCCGGACAGTCGCATGATCGAGGCCGTGTCGTCGTCAGAGCCCGCGGGTAGGCCGTCGGGCCCGTCCGGCGCCTCGTAGTTCTCGGGATCGGGCGCGGTCGAGCCGGCCACGATGGCGTCGACCAGCTGGCGGGCCTCCGGGTCGTCGTCGAGCCTGCGGCCCATCGCCCACCACGAGCCGAAGATGATGTACAGGGGCACGCCGAGGAGGGGCCACAGGAAGATCAGCAGCAGCCACGCGGTCGAGGTCGACGCGCGCCGATGCTTGGGCACGACACCCAGCGCGACAACGCGGATCACGAAATCGATGGCCCCAAAGAGGAGCCACCCCCACAGCGGGGGTTCGGGAGGCGGCGGCAGCATGCGCCTAGTCTATCGAGCGCCCCAGATCTTGCTCGGCCCAGCGCCGCCAGTGTGGCGCGTAGGTCTGCCCGTCGCGCGCGATCGCCCTGCTGCGCCGTTCGTCCTCGCCGGGGTCGGCGATCCACACGCTGAGGTCGGCCTCGGCCTCGATGGCGCCGCAGCCCTCGATGATCGTCGGGGCGAGGGGGACGCTGATCGTCGCCCCCGTTGTTCCGTTCTCCCAGTCCCAGGCCTCGTAGGAGGAGGCACGTCCTCCCCGCAGGTCGGAGGCGATGCGCCGGGCGATCTGCGCCCCGGCCTCGAGGCCATCCCAGCCGGGGTACCAGTCGTCGAGGTGCAGCACCTGCCAGCCGTTCACAAGCCGAGCGAGCGCGGCGGCCAGCGTGGACTTGCCGGAGCCGGAGTAGCCGTCGATCGTGACGACCGGGACGCCGCGGCGCGTGCCCGCCTCACCAGACGAGGCCGGGGCCCGCACCCCCGCCAGGGCACTCAGGCGGGGGGCGAGCTCGCGGGCGGCCTCATCGGGGCCCATCGTGACGGGGACGGTGACCCGCAGGCCCACTCCCCCACTCACGTCTTCCCAGGTCAGGCCGCTCATCGGCCCACCAGGGCGAAGGTGCCCGCCCAGATGCTCGCGGCCAGCGCGATCGCGGGCAGGGCGATCGCGACAACCATGAGGACGGCATCGGCGGCGCGCAGGCGCGAGGGGCGTGCCCACGTTCGCTTGCCTGCCGCGCCGAAGCCCCGGGCCTCCATCGTGGTGGCCAGCTTGCCGGAGCGACGCAGCGCGAAGACCAGCAGCGAAAAGGAGCCTCGCAGGAAGGAACGGATGCGCGAGGAGTCGCCCACGCCTCGGGCACGGCGCGCCCGCTCGAGGGCCTTCCAGTCGGCCGCCATCAGCGACATCATGCGCGCGCCCGCGAGCGCCGCCAGCACGGGGCGGGCGGGCAGGTGCAGGATCTGCGCGAGGCCGTCGCCCATGTCGGTCGGATCGATGCGGTCGAGCAGAGCAATCGCAGGCAGGACAATCGCGCACATGCGCAGGCCGATACCCAGCGCCAGCCACATCGAGTGGTCCGAGATCGCTGCCGGCCCGAACTGCCAGTACACGGTTCCGCCCGGTGAGGCGTAGAGCAGCATGGACGCCGCACCCAGCGGCGCGGCCAGCAGCAGCGGCGTCGCCTTCAGGAAGAAGCTGCGCGCAGACACGCCCGACAGGGGCATGAGCGCGAGCTCGAGAATGACGGCAACGGCCGCGCTCACCGGGTCAATCGTGATCAGCAGGGGCGTCGTTGCGACCAGGAGGGCGAGCACGCGGGCGACGGGATTCGTACGCGCGAGGAGGCCTCGGGCGCCGCGCTTCGGGCCCTGATCGTGTGCGTTCCCGGCGGGGGCGGCCCCGGCCTCGTCCGTCGAATCCTCGGGGGCTGCGCCACGCGTGCCGACCTGCCCGAGGTCGATGACGCGCTGGCCCATCGCGGCCACGAACGCGGGGTCGTGCGTGATCGACACCAGGGTGACGCCGCGCTCGAGGGCGGCGCGCAGCAGGCGCACGAGGCCGAGCCACGTGCCGCGATCCTGGCCGAAGGTCGGCTCGTCGAGGATGAGCAGCTCGGGGGCGCTGATGAGCGCGGTCGCCACCGACAGGCGGCGCTTCTCGCCGCCCGAGAGGGTCATGGGGTTGGCGCGCGCGAGTTTGGTGAGGCCCAGGGCCTCGAGGTGTTCGTCGACGAGGGGAGCGATCTCTTCGTCGGTCATGCCGGCGGCGCGCGGGCCGATCGCGAGCTCCTCGGCGACGGTGGGAGCCAGGAACTGGTATTCGGGCTCCTGGAAGACCATCGACATGCGGCCCAGGAGTTGCTTGCTGGACCACTCGTGGGGGTCGCCTGCCGTGCCGTCGGCGGTCTCGACCTCGACGGCGCCCTCCAGGGGCGGCAGGAGGCCCGCGAGCGTCAGTGCAAAGGTCGATTTTCCGGCGCCGTTAGCGCCAACGATGCAAGTGGAGACCCCGCGCTCGATCGTCAAGTCGATGCCGCTGCGCACGGGGGCGGACGCGTCGTAGCCGATCGTCAGGTCGGTGACGCGGGCGATCGGGGTGGCGCCTCGCGCTCTCCCTTCCGCGCCCTCTTCCGCGCCCACGGACGAGGCCGGGGGGACCTCGGGGGCGGGGCCGACCTCGGCGGCGACGTCGTCGCCGGGAAGCCAGATGCCGCGCTCACGCAGGGCCTCGCCCTGCTGCGCGAGGACCTCGTCGAGCGGGCCGTCTGCGGCGATCGCGCCGTCCGCGACCACGATGACGCGATCCACGAGGGAGGCCCACACGTCGACACGGTGCTCGACGACGACCACGGTCGCGCCCGTGCGCTCGACGACGGTTTCGACGGCGGCGCGCACCTCGGCGACGCCGCTCGGGTCCAGGTTCGCGGTGGGCTCGTCCAGGAGCAGCAGGCCCGGGCCCATCGCGAGAATCGACGCCAGAGCCAGGCGCTGCTTCTGCCCGCCCGACAGCTCCGTCGTCGAATGATCCAGGGGGACGCTCAGGCCCACAGCCTCGAGCGAGTTCTCCACGCGCGGCCAGATCTCCTCACGCGCGACCCCCATGTTTTCCATGCCGAAGGCCACGTCGTCGCCCACGCGGGCGAGGACCACCTGGGCCTCGGGGTCCTGCATGAGCAGGCCCACGCGGCCCCTGGCATCAGCCGGAGCGACGCCGTCCACGGTGAGCGTGCCGGTGGCCTCGCCCTCCTCGGCGCCGCCCAGCAGACCGGCCAAGCCGCCCATGAGCGTCGACTTGCCCGACCCGGACGGGCCCAGCACCAGCACGCGCTCGCCCGGCGCGATATCGAGATCAACACCCGACAGCGCGGCGTTCTTACGCCCAGCGTGACGCCATCCCCAGCCGCGCGCGCACACGCGCGCGCCCGCCCCCTCACCCAGCGGCACCTGGCCATCCGGGGAGGAAGCGGGGCGGGAGGAGGCGGAGTGGGCCTCGTCCATGGATTCGAAATCAGACAAGCTCACGCGCTCCACGGCCGGAGGCAAAGCGATCCAGGGCGCCTGTCTTTGCCAGCGCGTTCGTCAGCGCCCAGGCGAGGATGCCCGCCAGGACCACGCCCGAGACGGCGCCGCACACGAGGTAGATCACGTTGTAGAGCAGGCCCTTCTCGATGTGGCCGTAAAGGAAGAGCTCGAGAACCCACTCGAACGCGAAGGACACGGCGCCCGCAACGCCCACGATTGCCGCATTGAAGCGGCGGTATGCGACGAGGGCGAAGACGAGCTCGGCACCAATGCCCTGCGCGAGACCCGAGTAGATGGTCTCGACGGCCCACTGGGATCCCAGAGCCATGGAGACGGTCGCGGCCATCAGCTCAACGAAGAGCGCGGCACCGGGCTTACGGATGACGTAGCCGCCGAGCGTGCCACCCAGCAGCCAGACGCCCGTCGCAAGTCCGTCCAGGCCGGGGGTTATGGCCTTGAGGCCCTCCAGGGCGGCATTACCCACCTGGTTCCAGACGACAAAAATGAGGCCACACGCGACGCCCAGGACGGCGGCGGTGACGATGTCAATGACCCTCCAGCGGAGGGACGGAGCAGTGGATGCCATGCGAAAATACTCCCTTCGTGTTGCACGGCGGCCACGAGGGAAGAGCCTTCCTACGCCGGTATGATCCGGATCAGGTTCTACGGTCGGGGGTGGTCCCCTCTCAGCTCGCTTCGAGCTCCCGTGGCACTCTGGTGAGCATAGTCACTTGGTATTCATTCCGCTACTCATGCAGATGAGGGCCGGTATGCGGACCCTCACCCGTTCCACCGTCGCCGAGGACCCCGCGCGACGCGCGACGCAGCAGGAAATGGCGGTTCGCGAAGGCCGCGCCCACGATGAACGCGATCCAAATCAGCGAATAGACGAGGCCGGGGCGGGTATCGTCCCACATCGCCAGGATGATGCCCATGCAGCCCATGAACGCAAGCACGATCCATGCGCTGATCGCGCCGCCGGGGGCCTTGAATTTCGAGGCCGTATGCAGGTCGGGGCGCTTGTGCAGGTAGACCAGGTAGGACACGACGATGACCACCCACACGCCCATAAACAGCGTGGCCGACACGGAAGTCACCAGCGTGAAGGCCGCGGAGATCGAACCGCCCATCCCCATGATGACGATGCCCGACAGGAGGCACACGCAGGACAGGAACAGGGCGTTGAGGGGCACATGGTGGCTGGACAGGCGGGCGAAGATGCCAGGCGCCTGCTCCTGGCGGGCCAGGCCGTAGAGCATGCGCGAGGTGGAGTAGATGCCCGAGTTCGCGCTCGACGCGGCCGAGGAGAGGACCACGAGATTGACGATCGTGGCCGCGGCGCCCAGCCCGGTCAGCGAAAACATCGTGACGAAGGGCGATTTCTCGGGGCTCACCTGATCCCAGGGGGTCACCATCATGATGGCCGCGAGCGCCGCCACGTAGAAGAGCATGATGCGAACGGGGATGGAGTTGACGGCCTTGGGAAGGGTGTTGTCCGGGTCATCGGTCTCGGCGACTGTCGTGCCGACCATCTCGATACCGATGAAGGCAAAGAGGGCGATCTGGAAGCCGCCGAGGAAGCCAGTGAATCCGGTCGGGAAGAAGCCGCCATGGCTCCACAGGTTCGAGACCGCGGCCGCTGTGCCCTCGGTGTCAACCGTGCCCATGGCAACCATGCCAAAACCGACGACGACCAGCGCAATGATCGCAACGATCTTGACGAGCGCGAACCAGAACTCCGTCTCACCAAAGGCCTTGACCGTCATCGCGTTGAGGGCGAAGAGCAGCAGCGTCGTCGCGCCGATGGGGATCCACGCGGGCAGGTCCGGCCACCAGAAGTGCGTGTAGCCGGTGATCGCGATCATGTCGGCGACGCCAGTGACCACCCAGCACGCCCAGTAGGTCCACCCCGTCACGAACCCAGCCCACGGCCCGATGAGGTCGCGGGCGATGTCCGCGAAGGTCGCGTACTTGTGGTCGGAGAGCAGCAGCTCGCCGAGGGTGCGCATGAACAGAAAGAGGACCGCGCCGATGATCATGTAGACCAGCAGGATCGAGGGGCCGGCGACGGAGATCGTTTTACCCGATCCCATAAACAGGCCCGTACCGATCGCACCACCGATGGCGATCAGCTGGATGTGGCGGTTTTTCAGCGTGCGCTGGAGCTTTTCGCCACCCTGATGGGGCTCACCGTGTTCGACGTTCTCGACTGTCATCGTTGTTCCTTCCGCCTGCTCCCGCCCCACCTGGGACGTTTTGCGCGGTCTTTGCGCGCTCGCGTGACGCGCTTGACTATCCAACGCTACCGCACAGGTACGCTCATGACCGAATCCAGAGCCACGCATGGCAGAACGAGCACATTCAAGTTAGGTTTGCCTTATGACGCAGAATTCGACGCCTTCGACGGGCGAGACCGCCACCCCCTCAACGGCCGAGGCCTCGTACCCCCTGATCTCCGTGGCCACCGTTCCCACCGAGCGGGCCGCACGCTACGGCAAGCAGCTGGTGAGCCACATGGCACACAAGATCACGGGTTCCTGGGACGAGGAGGCAGGCAGCGGATACTTGCTTTTCGACCGCGAGGGCCCGGTTCTGGGGCGTTTCGACGTGATCGCATCGGCATCTGATCTGAGGCTTGAGCTGCGCACGGAGCCCGAGCGCGCCGATCGCCTCGAATTCATCGTCGGCATTCACCTGGCACGCTTCGGCGCGCGCGACAGCCTCGCTATTTCATGGGAGCGCAGCGAAGGTTCGACGCAGGGCCCCCTCACCCCCGAAGAGGTCGAGGCTCGCGCCCGCGCCAAGAAGGCCGCCCGCGAGGCGGCGGCACGCGAGGCGGCGGCACGCGAGGCCGGGCACGCGGAGTAGGCCTGGCACGGCGGACTAGGCCCAGCGCACACGGCGGACTAGGCGCGGCGAGCCCCATCAATTCCGCACGTAATTCCCCGACGGCCGGACGCGTTAACGTCTCGAAAACCGCAGAATTCCAACGTTCTGACTTAAAACATTGAAACAGTCGCAGGGGAATTACGTGCGAAATTTCGGGCACGCACCCAGCCCCCCACGCGTATCAATACGAGTCACGTGGAGATCCGCATCGAAAACGGTTCACCGCTGCAGGGCATTGCACTAGTTAGGGAGCGTTACACTAGTTAGGGAGCATTACACCACCTGGGAACTGGTGTAATACCCAGCAAAAAGGTGTAACACCACTTAGCAACAAGCCCCACCGCGGCAAACGTCCGGCGACCCACCGCCAACAGACAACCCCCGCAGCCGTGAGGCTGCGGGGGTGCACAGTTTGGCAACACGCTAACTACGCGTCATTCGCCGGCGAATACCGCGACAGCGGAACCTTACCGACATCAACGGATGCTGGCGCGGAAACTCAGACGCTCAGCGGCCCTCGAGGTAGTTCTTGGCCGCGATCAGGACCTGTTCCCACATGCCGACCTCATCGTCGTACGCCTGGCGGGCCTCGGCCTCGTCGTCGGAGACCGACGCCAGACCCGACTCCTCCACGTGGATGGCAACGCCGCCGCGCTCCTCGGACAGGGAGACCTCGATGCGGGTCGCGTACTCGTCCGGCAGCTCGTCGTCGGCCAGCGGGTACCAGCGGAAGGCGACGACGTCCATCGGATCCTCGTCGGCCTTCTCGATCAGCCAGTCGCCGGCGTCCGGGTCGCTCACGCGATAGATGCCGTCGTCCCCGAGCGTCACCTCGTGGTCACCCAGCGGGCCGTCGTTGACCCACCAGCCCGGCTCCGACACGAGCGCCCACGCGGCCTCAATGTCGCAGTCCACGACCACGTCGGTCTCGACGCGATCCAGGTCGTCCTCAACGTCGGCGTCAGAAGTCATGTCAAAGAAGCTCATACACCAACGGTACCGGGTCGGACGCTCCCAGGCACGCGAATGGACACCCCAACGCGCGCCCATCTACGCACGTCGGCGGGCACGGGAACAGACGAGGGATCAGACCCCGCGCGAGCACGTCGGCGCACAGATGCGCGAGGCATTGGAAGGCCACGTCTTCGTGCGCATACGACGAGGCCGTGGCCAGCCCCGCGGAGAAGCGAGAGTCGGCCACGGCCTCGGCGTGTCAAAGAGCCTCAGGCGAGACGCGTGATGCGGTAGCGCCAATCCACGGGGCCAACCTCGAGGGTCTCCACGCGGTAGTGCTGCTCGGAGTCCTGCAGGTGCGCGAACAGCGGCTCGGGCTGGTGGGGCGCGCAGATCTGGATGTTCTCGCCGACGGGCAGGTTGTCTACCGCCGCGAAGAGGACCGCGTGGCGCACGACTCGGGGGATCGAGTGGATGACCAGCTCGTCCGCACCCGGGCGGTGAATGACGCCGGCGCCGCCAGCGTGGACGTTGCCCGCCGAGGGGGCACCGTCGCCGCAGCCGCAGCCACCGGCCGTGGAGGCGATGGGCTCGGCGGCCATCTCGTGGGGGCGCTCGGCGGGGGCGTCGTGGCCGCCGCAGCCGCAACCGGCGTGCTCGGCGGGGGCCTCGACAGCCTCGGCGCCGTGGCCGTGTCCGCCGCAGCCGCAGCCACCCTGCTCGGGGGCCTGCGCAGCGGGAGCCTGCTCGGCGCGCGCCTTCTTACCTTCGCCACCACAGCCGCACCCGCAGCCGCCGTCCGTGGACGGGACGGTGTTGGCGTCGACCAGCTTGAACATCTGACGGTCAGTCATGTCTTTTCCTTATCCTTCGGCCCGACGGGCCATTTCAGCGAACCTTACCCAGTGTAGGCATGCCTCAGCCGCGCACGCGCGTTCACTTAATGAGGAACTCGGCCTCGACCTCGACGCTCACGTTGAGGGGCAGCGCGGCGACGCCCACGGCGCTGCGCGCGTGCTGGCTGCCGAAGATCTCGCCGAACAACTCGGATGCGCCGTTGATGACGCCGGCCTGCCCGTAGAAGTCGGGGCGCGAGGACACGAAGCCCACGACCTTCACGACTCCCGCGAGGTTGTCGATGCCGCCCGCGACGGAGGCCGCCGCGGCCAGGGCGTTGAGGGCGCACACGCGCGCCGCGTCCTTGGCGTCCTCGGGGTCCGCGCCGTCCTCGCCGACCGCGCCGATGCACACGGGCTCGCCGTTCACGACGGGGATCTGGCCGGAGGTGCGCACGACGCCGCGGTCGATGACGGCGGGCACGTAGGCGGCGACGGGGGTGGCGACGGCGGGCAGTTCGAGGCCGAGCTCGGCGAGCTTCTCGGAGGGGAGCATGAGGGGTCCTTTCGTTGTGATCGACGAGGCCGGGGCCTCGTCCTCCGGTTCCAGTTTAGTTGCGCTGATCCCGGGGGTGGCGAGTGACGGCGTGACCGTGAGATTCCGGCCGAGGCCTCGTCGATGAAGAGGCAGCGCAGGTATAAGCGTGCGCCCCGCATGTCGACAATCACGCGGGGCGCACTATTCAGGAAGCCTCAGCCCTGGGGAGCGGCCGGGGGCTGACCGCCCTGACCCGGACCGCCCGCCGGGGGCTGACCGCCCTGACCCGGACCGCCCGCCGGGGGCTGACCGCCAGCCGGCGGCTGGCCACCCTGTTCCGGACCGCCGGCCGGGGGCTGACCGCCCATCCCCATGCCGCCCTGGCCTGCGGTCGCCTCTGTGGCAGTGCCGTCGACGCTCACCGTGTAGGTGGAGCCGTTGGTCATGCCCGAGGTCGAGTAGATGACGTTACCGAAGGCCTTCAGCGAGGTGTAGGTGCCCAGGACCGTGCCGGAGGCATCGGTGATCGTCACCGTGGATCCGGCGGAGCCGGTCGCGGAGGCGGAGACCCAGCCCTGGCCGTCGGTCATGGTCGGCGTCTCCACCATCTCATTGGTCGCGAAGGCGATGACCGTGCCACCCGTGATGCTCATGGCTCCGTTGGAATCCAGGGCGCCGTTCGCGCCGGACGCCGGGCCGTAGACGGTCGTCGTGCCGCCGCTGATGGTCAGCGAGCCGTTGGAGTCGAGGCCGTCGCCGTTCGCGTTGACGGTCACGGTGCCGCCGCTGATGGTGAGCTGCTCGCCGGTGTCTTCCATCGAGCCGCCGCCGTCAGCCATGCCACCGGGGCCCATCCGCTGGGTGGTGGTCGTATCGGAGCTGGATTCGGCGACTGCGGCCAGGCCGGCCTCGACCGTGATCGAGCCCGAGGCGTTGATGCCGTCGTCGCTCGAGGTCAGGTCGACGGTACCGTCGGAGATCGTGATGAGGCCACCCTCGAGGGCCTCGTTCGACTGCGTGACGGTCACGGTTGCGCCGTCCAGGACGGCCGCGACCTCGGTGTGCACACCATCGTCGCCGGAGGCGGCGGTGATCGTGCCGGAGCTCAAGCGCAGGGCGCCGTTGGAGTGAATGGCGTCATCCCCGGCGTCGATGGTGGTCGTGCCGCCATCGACGATGATGTAGGTCTGCGCCTTGATGCCCTTGGCCGAGCCCGTGGAGGGCTCGCCGGCCGAGGCGCCGCCGCCCGAAGTGATCGACAGGGTGCCGCCGGTGACGATCGCGTCCGTGTACGCGTCGATGCCGTCGCCGCCCGAGGTCAGAGTGACGGTGCCGTCCGCGATGTTGACGTAGCCCTTGGTGTCGTCGTTGTCCTGGTCGGACTTGAGGGCGTCGCCGCCGGAGTTCACGGTGACGGTGCCGCCGGCAACGGTCAGGGAGTCCTTGCCGCGCAGGCCGTCGTCCGAGGCGGTCGCGTTGATCGTGCCGCTCAGGACGTACAGGTCGTCCTTGGAGGTGATCGCGTCCGAGGCGCCGGAGGTCACGTTGAGCGTGCCCGAGCCGGTGATCGTCAGGTCCATGTCGGCGTAGATCGCGGCGTTCGCGTCCTCGGTGCCGGTGTAGGTTCCGTCGGTGATCGTCGAGGTGCCCTCGAGGGACAGGACGAGGTCGTCACCGCTGGTCGCCTCGATCGCGGCGCCCGTCGAGGAGGTGATGGTCGCGTTATCGAGAATCAGGACAACCTGGTCCTCAGCTCCCGCGGCCACGACAACCTTGCCGGTGAAGGAGCCGCTGAGCTTGTAGACGCCGGCCTTGGAGATGGTCAGCACGCCGTCGCTCACGGACACGGCGTCGGACGAGGAGGTCGCGGTTGTGCCGCTGAGCGTCACATCGACGGCGTCCGAGGCCTTCCAGTCGCTGTCCTTCACGTAGGAGGCCTTCGCGTTCGAGGCCAGGGCGTCAGCCGCGGTGGGCGGCGCGGTCGTGTCGCCATTGGTTCCAGAAGCCGCAACGGTCGCGGTGGCCGTGGTGGAGCCGGAGCCGGATGAGGTCACGCCCGCGGAGCTGCAGGCTCCCAGCGCGAGGGTTCCGACGAGGGCGATCGCGCCGATCGTCCGGGCGGGGGTCCAGAATTTCTGAAGGGCTTTCATGTGTCTGTTTCTTTCGTGTGATTAAAGCTTGTGTTTCTTATGCTCAGCGCTTTCGTTTCGCGTGCTGTCGAAACCGCGGGCGCCGTTATGAGGTCTGTCAGGCCGCCATCGCAAGGGGCGCGGAGTGCGCGAGCTCGGGAACCTCCACATATTCGTGAAAGTAGCGGTCCAGCGTGCGGTGCCACTTATTCGCGGGCAGGTGGTGCATGGCGGCCATCGCGGTCCCGTACTTGGAGATCTTCACGGGTCGCACGCCGCCCTCCCACAGGAGGTGGTCGACGATCGAAGGGGTCGCGCCCGACTTCGTTTCGATGATGACCAGGTCGGGGCGAGCAACCTCGGTGCCGTCCGTGCGCAGCGAGCGCCACTTCAAGTCGGTGTCCACCGTCGCGCGTCCCACGCCACCAGGCAGGAGCAGGGTGTTGCGCTCGTAGGATCCAGCCAGGACCGGCTCGAGCGCTGGCACCAGGTGGCCATAACCCGTCTTCTCAACCTTGCCGGCCACCCACTGGCGGCGCTCACCCGCGAGAGGGGCCCCGGCCTCGTCCCACGAGATCGGCATACGCTTCTTGACCGTCACGCCGCGCGGGCCGCGGGTCTTGACCTCCAGGAAGGACGCGCCCGACGAGAGGTAAGAGCGGGTGCGGACCTTGAAGCGGCGGCGGCGCTTGAGCGCAGTCAGCAGGTACGAATCCATGTCGGGGGTGTCGTAGTAGGTGGAGGCGTAGCCCTGGGACACCTGGCCGTCAATCTGCAGGACCAACGCGTCCTCAGGGAGGCGGCTCAGAATCGCCGAGGCCGTGGCCGCGTCCAGCGCGTACTTGCGGTCCACTCGGGTCAGCATCGCCGCACGCTTATTCAGTTCATCGAGGCCGATCGCATCGAGGTCAGCGAGAATCGAGTTCAGGGTGGCGTTCATGAGTCGTGTCCTTAGTAGTGGCGGTCTGCGGGGTGGCGGTCGTGTCGGCGTCTGCTGGCGAGCCGGTGGGCCGGCGTATCAGGCGACCTTCGAGCGGACGTCCACGAGAGTCAGGTCGTTCACGAGGTCGAGCTTGACGACGCTGACCGAGGCGACGGACGCGCCGAGGCGCTGCTCGAGGGCCGCCTTCAGCTCGGCGGGGTCGGCGATCGCGCGGTCCAGCTGGACGGTCTGCGAAGTGTAGCGGCCGAAGACCAGCTTCGAGTCACCGAAGGCCAGTGCCACGAGGATCAGGGCAATGAGGCCACCGAGCAGCGGGGTCACCGCCGAAGACATGCCCGTCAGCAGGCCAAGAGCCAGCGACGCGAAGTAGTAGGCGATCTCCGTCTGCGAGATCTGATCCGAACGCAGTCGGATGATCGAGAGAACACCGAAGAGGCCGAGGCCCAGGCCCGCGCTCACGGTCGAGTTCGCGAGGATGATCGTGACGGCGAGGACGCCGACATTCACACCGAGGAAGGCTGCGACCAGGTCAGCGCGGCGATGGCGTGGGAAGTACAGGCCGAACACGAGGGCGGCCATGGCGACCAGGTCAATGGCAATCAGGATCAGGGCGGTCATTGGGATCTCCTTTTGTCGATGCACCAATTTCCCCACGCGACCCTATGAAGAACCTATGAAGCTCTCATATTTCTCATATGACTTTTGGGAGTGTTGCTGTGAAGCTGTGAATGCCGGCGGCTGGGCGGGCGTTTTTCGGCGTTTTTCTGCGGTTTCTCTCGCTGTGAATCCAACGCACTTTTCAATCGCTACACGAGTTGCCAAACCTCCAATCGCCGGATCATCGCTCTTGTTGGGCCGGGCTGCTTTGAGTGCCCGTGGGCGGCGGCCCGCCTCATTGATGGCGTTGCTTGTGGTCCCACGGGTGTTCCGGGCGCCGGAGGGCCCGGAACACCCGTGGGACCACAAGCACGACAAAATTCGCCCTGCTCGCCTCCATCAGCGCCCATGCGCGAAAAAGTTCGCCCAGCGCACGCAAAACACCCCAAAATCGGCCTTTTTTCGCCTGCTGGGCGAATTTTTTCGCGGTTTGGACCAGAATCCACTCCTGTTGGGCGAACTTTTTCGCGCCGATGGGGCCACAGCTGCCTCACAACACCTGCCGACCGCCTTGCCTGAAACCGATGACACCAATGCGGGTGGCTCTTTGCCTCGAGATGAAACCGCTGACACCTCTGCGAGCTCCTTTCCGCACACGGTTGAAACCACTGACACCTTTGCTCGCACGAAACGACCAATTCCGGGCCATTTTCTGCCCGCAAAGGTGTCACGGGTTTCATGCACCCCTCGCCGAGCACCCACAAAGGCGATGACGGTTTCACGAACTCTCATCAATGTCCCAACAGAGTTACCCCCGGGATCCCAACAGAGTTGCCACCGGGATCACCCCCGCCAGGCGCTACACCCACAGCCCAAGCCTTGCGTGGCGTGCGCACACGCCACAACGCCGGTGGCACACTGGCCACATGACTGACACCCCCACTCCCCGAGCCCACACAAACGAGCCGGCCCAGGCCTCGTCCCTCCCGTCCCTTGCGATCACCGGCGCGTCCGGGAACGTCGGAGGCACCACCGCCCGACTCCTGTCCGAGCGCAGCCTGCCCCTGCGCTTGCTCGCGAACACGCCGTCGCGCGCGCCCGAGCTGCCGGGTGCCGTCGCGGTGAAGTGCTCGTACGAGGACACCCTCACGACGCGCGTCGCGCTGGAAGGCGTTGACGTCCTCTTCATGGTGTCCGCGCCCGAGAGCGAGGAGCGCCTGTCCAAGCACCTCGCCTTCGTCGACGCGGCGGCCGCCTCCGGGGTGCGCCACATCGTGTACTTGTCGTTCATGAACGCGGCGCCCGACTCGACGTTTACGCTGGCGCGCACGCACTTCCACACGGAGGAGCGCATTAAGGCGTCGGGCATGACGTACACGTTCTTGCGCGATAACTTCTACGCGGACTTTTTCGTGGCGCTGCCGGACGAGGAGGGCCGCATCCTTGGGCCCGCGGGCGACGGGCGCGTCGGCGTGGTCGCGCGCGAGGACGCGGGGCGCGTGGCCGCCGGGGTCCTGGTGGATCCGGGGCGCTACGAGAATCAGACTCTCGACGTGACGGGTCCCGAGGCCCTGACCCTCGATGAGATCGCCGCAATCCTCACCCGTGTGCAGGGCCGGCCCGTCACCTACGTGCGCGAAACCGTCGAGGAGGCGTACGAATCGCGCAAGAAGTGGCCGGCCGCCCAGTGGGAGTACGACTCGTGGGTGTCGACCTACACGTCGATCGCGCGCGGCGAGATGGACGTCGTCTCCACGACCGTGCGCGACGTGACGGGCCGCGACCCGCTCACCTTCGAGGAGGTTGCCCGGGCAGCGCTCGCGTCGCGCCGCTGACTGTCACGAGTGTGGCTTGGTGGGCCCCGGTTTCGCTTCTCTTCTCAGGGACGAAGCCGGGGTTCCCTCATGCGCTCATGCTTGCCGCCTGCGTCACACTCCTGGTAGCGTCGGAGCATGAACAACGAGCCCTTCTGCACTCTTCGGAGGCAACACGCCCGCGCCCAGGCGTGGTGGTAACTGTGGCTCGTCCTTCATCACTTTTGGCGAGAAAACCTCACGACAGTTCTCCTCGGGGTGTGGACCTGGCTGCGCGAGACTTGTGGAAGCTCACCGCGATAGCCATTGTCGTTAACGCCGTCTTGGCGGTGGGCGCCTACTGGGTTTTCTCTTTCATTCGCATCGGCCCGCTACAGCTGCTCTTCATCTGGTTCCCCCTGTATCTGTGCGCGGCGCTTCCTCACCTCATCGAAATGACTGTGCGCCCGTTCTGGTCATCGCACCCCCATTACGAGGACGGCTCCATCGTCATTTGGGGCAACCACCAGTCGATCGCGCTCGTCACGACCGGACTTCTGCTGTACGCCTTCGCGGGCGGGACGATGGCCGCGGGTTTCACGACCGGACAACCCTTCCATGCGGCGCTGTATGTGTTCGCCGCTGCGTCCATGGCCTACCTCGAGTGCAGCCGAAATCCCGGCAAGGACCTCGTCATCGCCCTGACTGACAAGCAAAAGACAACTCTGACCCCCGAGGGAATCTCGTTCCACTTCCCGGAGCTACTGTCCGTCGAGAAAGACTCAAACGACCGGGATGTCACCATCCTGTGGTCGGATAATGTCACGATCGACAGCATCCTCAGTCCAACTATATTTCTCGAAGCAGACCCTGACATATACGGCGGACCATGGGGCATCTCGTCCGAGCGCATCGGCATCCCCTTCACCGGCCTCGACGCGCTCATCCGGCACTTCAACGAGCACCCCGAGGACCGCCCACTCCTGGCCACACCGCAGGGCGTCGACCTCGTCAACGACATCCTCGCTGAGGCCCGCGCAGCACTCACAACCCCACAAAGGAGCCACGCATGAGCACCAAGAAACGCATCCTCGTCACCCTGATCGTCGCGGTCCTGGCCGCGATCGTCATCTTCCCGATGCTGCCCCTCGAATACCGAGACCGCGTCGTCGCGATCCTCACCCACCCGCTGTACTACCTGGGCTTGGGTAACTGGTGAGCGCTCCGATAGAACGCGCTTAACTCAAGAACGCGGCGGGGTCGTCCACGAGTGAATCCAGCACTCGGAACGCCGCACCCCGAACCGTCAGCGACGCAGAATCCGGCAGCACCTCAACGATCGGCGAGGACCACGGGGCCTGCAGCGTGCGCGTCTCAATCTCCTCGCGCGCCGGATCCAGCAGGGCACCACTCAGCTCAGCGACGGCACCGCCCAGCACGACGTGCGGGATATCCATCGCGTTGATGACCCCCGACAACACGCGCCCAAGGGCCGCTCCGGCCTCCGTCAACACGGTGCGCGCACGTTCCTGCTCCTCGCCCCCGGCAAGCGACTCTGAGGTCTTCGCCCCGGCCTCGTCGACGAGGCCCGCGCAACGCAGAATCCCGCGCGGCCCGGACCCCGCAGGGGCACCCACATGCTCGGCGAGGGCACGCACACCCAGGTAGGCCTCGAGGCATCCGCGCGCCCCGCAGCGGCACAGCGGCCCATTGGGATCCGCGCACATGTGCCCAATTTCGCCGGACCAGGCACGCGCCCCGCTCATCGGTCGATGATCGACGATGACACCAGCGCCAACGCCCACCTCGCCCGACACGTACACGAAAGTCGACGGCCCGCCCGCTACGCCCGGGCGTGTGTAGGCGACCGCGTAGGCCGCCAGGTCCGCTTCGTTCGCGACGACCACCGGGTTCAGTTCTGCGAGTGCGGCAAGTAGCTGGTCGTGCGGGATGTCTCGCCACCCCAGGTTCGGGGCGAGCGCGAGGCGGGTCGGCGACACCAGGCCCGGCAGCCCAACGCCCGTCCCGAGGAACAGGGCGCCGTCGGGCAGGGTTTCTTCGAGCAGAGTGTGGGCCTCCTGGGCCGCGAGCGCCATCGTCTCCTCCGGCGCACTGTCGGCGAAATCGCGCTCAATCCGTCGGTGCCCGAGCTCCCTTCCGGCGAGGTCAACGAGCATGACGTCAAGGCTCGCGACGTCCACTTCGATGCCGAGGGCGACGGCGCTGCCCTCCGCGGGGGTGAGGCGGTTGGCCGGGCGGCCACGGCCGCCGCCGTCGCCGGGTTCGAGTTCTCGCACGAGTCCGGCACCCACCAGGTCGTCCACGAGGCGCGAGATCGTCGCGCGCGTCATTCCGGTGCGCTGCGAGAGGCCTGCGCGCGTGACCTCGCCCGGCGAGGCGAGGATGTTGCGCAGCACCGTCGACATGTTGGATGCGCGCACGTTTTCCGACTTCACACCGCGGTTCTGAGCGCCCATCCCCCGCTCCGAGGGGCGCGGCGAGGCGACCGGGCCGCGACAGATGCGGCCGGCGTCGTTGGCGCTGTCGGAACGGGTCGGCATGGACCCAGGCTACCGTGTCGGAGCGGCGGTGCCCACCCGTCGTGCGGACTTGTCGGAGGGCCTTGACGAACGCGCACACAGGTATTAAGTTTTACCCCACAACAAATAAATTGTGACGACGCGAACACGACGCGCAACGACCGCGCGACCAAACACGCGAGTACGGCACACGGACCAACATCCACCACCACACAACGACGCGCAGCGCCATCGACGACGCGGTACCATCCGTCTCCAACTGAACACCGACGTTCGAAAGGACACCACCATGACAACCACCCCCGACAACAAGTTCTCCTTCGGCCTGTGGACGGTCGGCTGGAATGCGGTCGACCCCTTTGGTACGGGGACCCGCCCGGTCCTGGATCCGTGGGAGTACACGGAAAAGCTCGCGGAGGTCGGCGCGTGGGGCATTACCTTCCACGACAATGACGTGTTCGACTTTGATGCGTCGGATCAGGAGCGTCACGACCGCGTCATGAAGGTGAAGGAGGCGGCCGACGCGGCTGGCCTCGTCATTGAGATGGTCACGACGAACACGTTCACGCACCCGGTCTTCAAGGATGGCGGCCTGACGAACAACGATCGTTCGATCCGCCGTTTCGGCCTGCGCAAGATCCTGCGCAACGTGGATCTGGCTGCGGAGATGGGCGCGACGACCTTCGTCATGTGGGGCGGGCGCGAGGGCGCGGAGTACGACTCGTCGAAGGACCTGAATGCGGCGTTTGACCGCTACAAGGAGGGCCTGGATACGGTCGCCGCCTACATCAAGTCGCGCGGCTACGACCTGAAGATTGGTCTGGAGCCGAAGCCGAATGAGCCTCGCGGCGATATTTTCCTGCCGACGGTCGGTCACGCGCTGGCCCTTATCGCGCAGCTTGAGCACGGCGACATCGTGGGCCTGAACCCGGAGACGGGCCACGAGCAGATGGCCGGCCTGAACTACACGCATGCGCTGGCACAGGCGCTGAACGCGGGCAAGCTCTTCCACATCGACCTCAACGGCCAGTCGGGCATCAAGTACGACCAGGACAAGGCGTTCGGCCACGGCGACCTGGCCAGCGCGTTCTTCACGGTCGATCTGCTGGAGAACGGCTTCCCGGGCGGTGGCCCGCGCTACGAGGGTCCGCGCCACTTCGACTACAAGCCGAGCCGCACGGAGGGCATGGAGGGCGTGTGGGAGTCCGCGCGCGCGAACATCGAGATGTACCTGACTCTCGCCCAGAAGGCCCGCGCGTTCCGCGAGGATCCGGTCACCCAGGAGCTGCTCGAGGCTGCGTCGGTTCCCGAGCTCGGCGAATCCACGCTGGCCGCGGGCGAGTCCCTTGAGGACTTCCTGGCGGATCGCAGCTCCTACGAGGACTTCGACGCGCAGGCCGCGGGCGAGCGCGAGTACCACTTCGTGGAGCTGTACCAGCAGGCGATGCGTCACCTGATCGGCTGATCGTCTCTTCGACGAGGGGTTGTGTGATGGGCGAGAGGCCTTTCGTTGCGGGCGTCGATTCATCGACGCAGTCGTGCAAGGTGGTCGTGTGGGATCCGGTGTCGGGCGAGGTGGTGCGCGAGGGTCGCGCGCCGCATCCGGAGGGCACCGAGGTGGATCCGCGCGCCTGGTGGGACGCGTTGAACGAGGCCGTGGCTGCGGCCGGCGGACTGGATGACGTGCGGGCGCTCAGCGTGGGCGGCCAGCAGCACGGCATGGTCGTGCTGGATGAGCGGGGCGAGGTGATTCGGCCGGCCCTGCTGTGGAATGACACGAGGAGCGCGGGCGCGGCTCGGGAGTTGATCGCGGAGCGCGCGGGCGAGTCGTCGGGTGAGGCCTGGTGGGCCGATGCCACGGGCTCGGTTCCGGTCGCGTCGTTAACGGTCACGAAGCTGCGGTGGTTGGCGGATCATGAGCCGGAGGCGGCCCAGCGCGTGGCTGCGGTGTGCTTGCCGCACGACTACTTGACGTGGCGGATCGCGGGCGGTTTTGAGCGCCTGGGGTTGGAGGGGTTGGCGACGGATCGGTCAGATGCCTCGGGGACGGGATACGTGGATCGGTCGGGGTCGGCGTATCGGCGTGACATTCTCGCCCAGGCGCTGCGCTGTGACGAGGAGCGGGCCGAGCGCATCGTGCTGCCGCGGATCGCGGAACCGTACGAGGTCGTGGCGCACGGGGACGAGGCGCGAGGCTGGGGCGAGATCGCCTTGGGTCCGGGCGCGGGTGATAACGCGGCGGCGGCCCTCGGCGTGGATTTGGGTCCGGGCGCGGCGATGCTGAGCCTAGGGACGTCGGGCGTCGTCGCGGCGGTGTCGGAGTCTGCCGTGTCGGATCCGTCCGGCCTGGTCACGGGCTTTTCGGACGCGTCGGGGCGGTGGCTGCCGTTGGCGTGCACGCTGAACGCGTCGCGGATTATCGACGCGATGAGGCGGGTGACGGGCCTGGGGTACGAGGAGTTCGACGAGGCCGCCCTGTCGGTTCCGGACGCGGGAGGTCTGCGCCTGATCCCGTACTTCGAGGGCGAGCGCACCCCGAATCTGCCGGACGCGACGGCGACGTTGGAGGGCATGACGCTGGCGAATTGCGACCCCGCGCACGTGGCTCGCGCGGCGGTCGAGGGGCTGCTGACGCTCATGCGCGGGGCCCTGGACGCGGTGCGTGCGCAGGGTGTGCCCATCGAGCGGGTGGTCATGGTCGGCGGCGGGGCGCGGTCGAGAGCGGTTCGAACCCTGGCCTCGAGCATCCTGGGGGCCGAGGTGGAGGTCCCCTCCCCCGCCGAGTACGTCGCCCTGGGGGCGGCGAAGCAGGCGGCCGCCCTGAATGTCGCGGGCCTGGGGGCGTGCGGGCAGACCCACCACTGCACGAGCCGGGCGGGCGGATCCGATGTTTGACGAGACGATCACCCGCTGGGGAACGCACAGCGCGAAGTGGGACTTGCTGGCCGCGCACCTGGGCGAGGATGCGCTGTCGCTGTCGGTCGCGGACATGGAGTTCGCGACGTGCCCGGAGGTGTCGCGCGCGATCGTGGACGCGTGCGCGGAGGGGATTTTCGGCTACACGGAGGTCTTCGATGACTTTCGCGAGGCCGCGGCCCGTTGGCAGGAGCGCCGCCACGGGTGGACGCTCGACCCGGGCGACGTGCACTTTTTCCCACGCATCGTCCAGTGCGTCTCGGCCCTGTGCTCGATCGTCCTGCCGGGGTCGCTGGGGCGCCCTCCGCGCGTGGTGACGCTGGATCCGGCGTACGGGCCGATCATCGAGGTCGTGGAGCGCGCCGGGTGCGAGCTGCGCCGGGTTCCCCTCGACCTGTCGGGCGAGACCCCTCGAATTCCCGAGGATTTGTTCGCCCGCACGATGGAGGGCGCGGACCTGCTGCTCTGGTGCAGCCCGCACAACCCGACGGGGCGCGTGTGGACTGAGCGTGAGATGGATATGGTCGCTTCCCTCGCGCGTCAGGGGGACGTGCTGGTGCTCTCCGACGATATTCACGCGGATTTTCAGCGACCGTGCAGGAACCGGTACCGGCCGCTCGCGGCCGTCGCGCCGCGTCTGTGGGAGTCGGGGCGCCTCATTCAGTGTGCGTCCCCCGGGAAGACGTTTAACAGCGCGGGGTTGGAGGCCTCGGCGATCGCGGTGCGCGGCGAACTCGGGGAGCGCCTCGAGGAGGCCAAGCGCCTCATGGGCCTGCACAACCCGAATTTCTTCGCGATTCCTGCGACGATCGCCGCGTGGAACCAGGGCGAGGCCTGGGTGGATGAGCTGCGCGATCACATCGACGCGAACCTGCGCGTGGCGGTCGAGTATCTGCGTCGCGCACTGCCTCGGGCGCGCGTCGTCGACCCCGACGGCACGTACTTGGTGTGGGTGGACGCCCGGGCATACCTGGCCTCGTCGTCTTCTCTCGACGAGGCCGTGGCCGCCTCCCGGGTCGCGGTGTCCCCGGGCGAGGACTTCGGTTCCGAGTACGAGGGATTTTTCCGCATCAACGTGGCGCTTCCCGAGCGCGACCTGGTGCGGGCACTGGAGCGCTTGTGCGAGGCGATCGCGGCGCTCGCATCGAACTAAGTGGACGCGCACTGGCGCGCGGACGCAATGAAATAGAAAGGATTGACGATGTCAGTCACCTCCTCGGAGAAGCGGGCTCACCGCACTCCGTCTCTCCTGGTCGCGGCGATTCCCGCGGTCACGCTGATCGTCCTTTTGGGCGGCGGCTATATCGCGGCGAGCCTCCCGGTGGAGCCGCTGCTCATCGCGTCGGCCGTGGTCGCTGGCATTGTTGCCATGACCTTGGGGTACACGTGGGACGAGATCATCGGCGCGATCGCCGAGAAGATCGCGAAGACAATGCCGGCTGTTCTCATCCTGATCGTCGTCGGTGCCTTGATCGGCACGTGGATGGCGGGCGGTACGATCCCGATGCTCATCTACTACGGCTTGAAGATCATTAACCCGCAGTTCTTGGCGCTCATCGCGCTGGTCGTAACGGCGATCGTGTCGCTGTGCACGGGTACCTCGTGGGGTTCCGCGGGCACGATCGGCGTCGCCTTCATGGGCGTGGCCGTCGGCATGGACGCGAACCTGCCGATGGTGGCGGGCGCGATCGTGGCGGGTGCCTACTTCGGCGACAAGCTCTCTCCCCTGTCGGATACGACGAACATCGCGTCGCTGGCGACGGGCGTGAACCTGTTTACGCACATTCGTCACCTCATGTGGACGACCGTGCCAGCGTTCCTGACCTCGGCGGTCGTGTACCTGATTTTCGGCCTGCAGTCGTCGGGCGGGACCGTGCCCGAGAAGGTCGGCACGATCCTCGCGACCCTCGACTCGGCGTTCAACTGGAACCTGCTCCTGCTGGTGCCCGTCCTGGTTGTGCTGGTCGGTTCCGTCATGAAGCTGCCGACCGTGCCGGTCATGCTCGTGTCGTGCGCGACTGCCATGTTCAACGCGGTCGTGTTCCAGGGAGTGTCTTTCTCAAACTCGGTCGTGGCCTCCGTGAACGGTTTCAAGGTCGACATGGTCGGCAAGAGCGGCTTCCAGGCCGACTCCGTCATCGAGGACGTGACGCGCCTGCTGGAGCGCGGCGGCATGAACTCGATGATGAGCGTCCTCCTGATTTGTTTCTGCGCGATCGCCTTCGCGGGCACCGTGTCTGTGTCCGGGTCGCTGGACGTGCTGATTTCGAGCCTGCTGGCACCCGTGAAGTCGACCTTCGCCCTGATCGCGGCGACGATCGTGACGGGTCTGGCGGTCATCGGCATCACGTCGAACGGCCAGGTCTCCCTGCTGATCCCAGGCGAGATGCTGCGCGGCGAGTACATCAAACGAGGCCTGGACCCGAAGAACCTGTCGCGAACCATCGAGGACGCGGCCACCGTGTGGGAGCCCATCCTCCCGTGGACGTCGGCAGGCGCCTACATGGCCGGCACCCTGGGCGTCGCCACCCTGGCCTACATGCCCTGGGCAATCTCCAACTGGATCGCCATCTTCTTCGCCCTCCTGTGGGCGGCCACGGGCATCGGCATCGCCAAGCTCACGCCCGAGGAGCAGAAAGCCCTCGAAGCGGAGGGGTGAGCGCAAGTTGTTGAGGTGGGGGACCCCCGGGTGGGGGTCCCCCACCTTGTTGTGTGTGAACACCATGAGGCGCGTAGACGAGCAGCATTCCACTTGTATGTATGATCCACTGAAGATCGACGCACACACTTACTAACAACCACGCTATCGTGAGGCGCATGACAAAGACGTACATGAACGGCGAGGCAAACACGGACCAACTCGCTCGCTTAGGTGACGTCTCAGCAACAAGATTCTGCTGTCCAACTAGCCAACGAAGGAAAAACCGTGCCTGACAGTCACGCAGCCAACGACACGACGCACGTTCTATACAGGGAGGTAGACCAGGACTTCCTCAGTGACTTACGCAAGACCCTGGAAAGCACGAACATCAACTTCCTCCTGGGCGCTGGATGCTCAATGCCGGCGTTCAAAACTCTGGGCAATTTGGAAGAGCTGCGCGTCGAACTCGAAGAAAAGAAAGACAGCCTCGGGGAAAACAGGGACGTCATCTACCGCCTGATCAAGGCAGAGATAGATCGCATTTTCTTCATGGGTTCCATCTACCGCAATGTCGATTATGTGCCCAAAAGGATAGATTGCCCCGAAGAAGACATTCAACAAACCAGAGCAGCCTACAAGGGTTTCTGCACTGAGGCGATTCAGACGGTTGCGAACAGAGAATCTGTCGACAAGCCGAAACAGGTTACGTTCTTCACCTCGAATTACGACCTGTGTATGGACCTAGCACTCGACGAAGCGGAAATCCCGACTAACTCGGCATACCTGGGCCGTTTTGCCCGACGAGTTACACTACAGACGTTCGGCAATCGCGTTTTCTCGAACGGTATCGGCCTCGGATACCGAACCGAAATCCCATCAGCAAACCTCGTGAAGATTCACGGATGCGCATCGTGGCGCGACGACGGCGATCATCTGACCATCGATGATAGCTATCAAATACTCGAAGAGATCAAGACACTGTTTAACACGATCAGCCGATTTGGTGAAGGCCAGCCTGAGATCAGGCCTAACGCCTCAGAGCCGAGCGAATCACGCGCAACAGAGACCAGCACCGAAACACCTGCAGACTTAGAGACACTGAAACGTCAGGCGGAAGCGACATTTGAGCGCGCAAAACAGGACGAACGCGGAGAACAGAATCTAGTTGACAAGCTCGATAAGCTAGACGAAGCACGCGACAAGTTGGCCGTCGTGCTTCCCAATAAAGGAAAATTCGCCTCAACCGTCCTTAACGAGACGTATTACGATCAGCTACGACGCCTGTCGAACCAGTTGGAGCTTCCTAACACGAGCCTTCTTGTGATGGGCTTTTCATTCGCAGACGAGCACATCCGTTCACTCATCACTCGTGCCGCTAAGGCGAATCCAACGCTGAAGGTCATTATCTTCTGCTACTCCAAAGACACAACGAGAACGATTGCGGACTACCTGCGCTACTCCCCAAAGGAGTACCCGAACATCGAGCTAGTGGTCGGCCCCCGTTTTGGGCAAGCGCTCGGAACCGAAGCGAACGACCATCAACGTCTTGATATCCACGCGATCACTGAGATCCTCCGAAAGGCAAGCGCATGACCGATAACACTGGGAACGAGACCTCATCGCTGCGAATCGGCACAGTGACGGCGGTGCGTGGAAGGCGGATCGATATCACTGTGGACGTCGACAAGAATGACTCCAGCTTGATTTTTCAGGGTGAGATCATCAACAACGTTTCAATTGGCTCATTTTTAGTCGTACGACGAGGATACGCACACCTCGTCGTACAAGTCGAGGAAGAAGAGCTCGTCGAGAACAATGCATGGGAGAACAGCACCTACCAGCGGGATGTCGACCGCAACACACGCATCCTCAAGACGATCCTGCTCGGCGAATTCGAAACAGACACGTCAGTATCACCGTTCCAAACACACTTTGTTTCTGGATCTCAAACAAGTCCACTCATCGGTAATATCGCGTACCTTGCGTCTGCGAAGCAAGCTTCAAAGATTTACGTATCAGAGTCTGCACCAGGAACACAGATTACAATTGGACATTTAGCGAATGACATCACGATTCCATTTCCAATCGATATATCGTCATTCTTTTCAACCCACATTGGCATTTTTGGCAATACAGGTTCCGGAAAGTCGCACACTATCTTCCGAATTTACACTCAACTCTTTGAGAGAGCATACCAATACACGACTAATGGACACCCACTCAACTCCTCCCAGTTTATCCTATTCGACACGAATGGGGAATACCGACACCTAAGTCACTCCAACATATCAGGCACCCCGACTTTCGGACACATTTATGGTCTACCGAAGTCAAAATCCGACACAATCGAACAACAGACAAATCTCATCCCACTACCAGAAACAACCATACAGGATATCGAATTTTGGATCAGCATACTCGAGGCTTCAGAACGCAAGGAGCGCTATTTAATTGAAAGCACCCTCAGGGTAAAATTAAATTCCGACTCAACTCGTAGTATCACACAGGAGCTTCTGCATATGTTTTTCACATGGCGCACACAGAGCACACTTAGCCCACCGATGATGTTCTTAATCTTGCGCAGGATTCACACCATTGCCGATCCGAACCATGAGACATTCTCACACGAGATTCACAAGTTTGAAAAGTCCATCAAGTGGGATTCCAGAAATCAAACATACTATATTGATACACCATCGGATCCCTTGTACACAAGCTCCCCTTTTTTCGAGAATCACTTAGATTCATTTTTTAATCGCGCTTTCTCTAAAGATTTCACTAAAGAGCTAACGTCCCTCGACAAATTTGAACTAGCATTTTATCTCACCTTTATCGCAGCCACAATTTCAGGGCACAGAGATGAAGCGCACATCAACTCACTACTCGATCGCGTCATTGACCGAGTTAGCATTCTTCGAAAATGGTTCATCTTTACCACAACCGACAGTCCATCATATCCAGTCCTTCAGATCATCAACTTCGAACAGGCCACTCAGACCGAACGCTATCTGATCCCACTTATCACCATCCGTGCGCGATATATAGAACAGCGGCGGAGATCCATTTCACCCAAAAATCCCACTTATTTGAATTTCATCATTGAGGAAGCTCATACTCTGTTATCGCACGGAAGGCGCATCGAAGACAATTTCCATCAAAATGCACTTCTCGATTTACTGGAGGAAATCATTACAGAAGGTAGACACTTCGGCATTTTTCTTACAGTTTCCTCACAACGACCTTCCGAAATTTCGACAAGAATCACATCGCAGTTGCATCATTATTTAATTCATCGTCTAGTGAATCCCGCAGATCTAGCCTGCATCCAAAGCGCGATCAGTTTTCTCGACAGCAAGTCCTTTGAGTCGATCCCATCATTACCGTGTGGTACCTGCATCATCTCCGGCACGAGCGTTCAGATTCCTGCCGTCGTCAAGATTGATGAATTGCCCGAGGGGCGCAGGCCCAACAACGAGACAATTGATCTCGTCAAGCTGTGGGGCCTAGCGCCTGACTCTTCCGTGGATGCTGGTAGCACCGCAGCCGATTTGGCCGACACTCAAGACACAGAATCAACAGATGAAGTGCCTTAATGCTGTCCCTTGGCAGACATGAAGCATCTCCACCGCGCACGGCCAAACTGTGAGGGGGGGTGGGGTTCCCAACCGGGAACCCCACCCCCACAGCGAACTGCTAAGCCGCAGCCTCAGAGATTCTCAACGACCGCCGCGCGGGGGCCGCGCTCGCCGGTGGATGCGTCGCGCCAGGCCTCGAGGGCCCGCAGGAACGCGGTGGCGCCGGGGTCCTGGAGGCCGATCGAGCGGTCCTGCAGCCAGGAGGCGCGGCCGCGCTGCGACTGGAGGTCGCGGGTGGCAACGACAGCCTCGGCGGCGTCGGCGATGGCGCTATCCAGGGCCGCCGCCGCGAGCCCGCTGTCCGAAGCGACCGCAGGGTTGGCCTCGATGCTGCGGGCGAGAGAATCGACGGCGGGGACCATCGCGTCGAGGATGGTCTTGTCACCCACCTGGCTCTTGCCGCGGTGCGAGATGGAGCTGGCGGCCGCGCGGATGAATGCCTCGGCCTCGACAGCCGTGACGTCCTCGCAGCCGACCCACACCTTGGACCCGGCGAGGAGGCCACCGGCGACCAGCGCCGCCATCGTCGACGGGTTGGCGTTGGCGAATGCCTTCGCGCAGGCGCGCGCCACGTCGGAGGGGGCAGGTTCGGGCTCGGTCGGCATGGCCTTGAGCGCCTCGATGACCGCGCGGGCTCCCGCGGAGATCGTGATGCCGAGGTCGCCGTCGCCAAGGACCTGGTCGAGGTCGCGCAGTTCGTCCGATGATTCGATGAGCAGTGTCATCGAGTCCTGAATGCGCTGGATGAGTTCGGGTGAACGCATTTGTCATGCCTCCCTGAAGAACGGGGACTGGGCGGGGGCGTCGAGGAGCTCGAGGAGCTCGTCGTCGACCTTGAGCAGCGAGATCGAGGCGCCGGCCATTTCGAGGGACGTCGCGTATTCGCCGATGTAGCGGCGTTCGATGACGACGCCGAGTTCCTCGAGCCTCTGGTGGGTGCGGCGGTAGAGCAGGTAGAGCTCTTCGAGGGGCGTGGCGCCGAGGCCGTTCACGAGGACGGCCACACGGTCGCCTTCGGCCAGGCCGAGGTCGGGAATGACGGAGTCAAGGATCTGGTCCGCGATCTCGTCGGCGGTTCCGAGGGGGCCGCGGTGGATGCCGGGTTCGCCGTGGATGCCGATGCCGATTTCCATTTCGCCTTCGGGCAGGTCGAAGGATGCGGCGCCCGTGGTCGGGAGGATCGTCGGGGACAGGCCGACACCCATGGTGGCCGTGTTGTCGACGACCTTCTGGGCGACGGCGGCGACCTCGTCGAGGCTGTCGCCGCGCTCGGCGGCAGCGCCCGCGGCCTTGTAGGCGAAGAAGATGCCGGCGACGCCGCGGCGGTCCTTGGCGCGTTCCTTGGGCTGGGAGGCTACGTCGTCGCAGCCGAGGACGGTGCGCGTCTCGATGCCGTCGAGTTCGAGGAGGTCGACGGCCAGGTCGAAGTTGAAGACGTCGCCGCCGTAGTTGCCGTAGAGGAAGAGCACGCCCGCTCCCCCGTCGACGGCCTTCGCGGCGTCGGCGCACTGCTGGACCGAAGGGGAGGAGAACACGTTACCGATGGCGACGCCGGAGCACAGCCCCTTGCCGACGTAGCCCTTGAAGAGGGGGAGGTGACCGGAGCCGCCGCCGGTGACGATGCCAACCCGGCCGGGTGCGGGGCTGTCGGCGCGGACGAGGACACGCCTGTCGTCTCCGGGGGTACGGACCTGATCGGGGTGCGCCAGGAGAATGCCCTCAACCATCTCATCGACGAACTGGTCGGGGTTGTTAATGATCTTCTTCATGATCATTTCCTTTCTGTTGCGCCGCTATTGAGGGCGGCTGCTGGTTGTGGGCGCCTGAACGTCGATGTCAGGCGTGTTCGAACGTCTTTCCAGTTGACGCAGTCGAGAACGAGGACGCCGATGAGGATGACGCCCTGGGCGATCGCGTACTGGAAGGCTGATAGGCGCATGGAGGTGAAGCCGCTTTGGACGACCTGGAGGGTGAGGGCTGCCAGGAATACGCCGCCGACGGTGGCGAAACCGCCGTTCGGGTTGGTCCCGCCGAGGACGGCGATGACGATGACGAGCAGCACGTAGGAGGCGCCGTAGTCCGCCGAGGCCGTGGGGTTTCGTGCGATGAACACGATGCCCGTGAGGGAGCCGAGGAATCCGGTGAGCAGGTAGGAGCTCAGGAGGATTCGGGAGGAACGAATTCCGGAGAATCGGGCGGCCGTCCCGTTGGATCCTTCGAGGGAGAGGGACAGTCCCAGCGGGGAGCGGTTGAGGATGAATCCAACGAGGAGGGCGACGAGTCCGAAGACGATGAAGAGGAGGGGAACTCCTGCGACCGCGGTCTTGCCGAACGCCGTCAGCGCTTCGGGGGATCCGTAGAGGGTTTTGCCGCCCGTCCACACGACGGCGAGGCCGTTGAAGATCTGCATGGTGCCGAGCGTGGCGAGGATCGGGGTGACGCCAACGTAGGCGATGAGGACGCCGTTGACGAGGCCGCACAGGAGTCCGACCCCCAGCCCGATGAGGATGATGACCGGGCCCCACTGTTCGGTTCCGCCCAGTGCACTCGAGGTGTACAGGGTCGACACGGTGATCGCGCAGAGGTTCGCGATGGCGACGAGCGACAGGTCGATGCCGCCGGTGACCATCGAGATCATCATGGCGATGGAGAGGATGCCGATTTCTGCGACGGCGAGCAGCATGTTCTGCAGGTTGAGGCCCGTGAGGAACACGCTCGGGGAGAGTACCGAGAAGATTCCGATGGCCACGAGGAGGATGAGGACCATGCGGGCGATCGACCGGTCGCGGCGCAGCCGGGAGAGGATCGAGGCACTGAATTGGTCAATCCGGGAGTTTGTGTCGCGGAGTGTGTTGTTCATGGGACTCATCCTTCGACGGCTTGGGGGACGGCGTTGCTGTGGTCGACCTGGGCGCTCTTGGCGCGCATCGTTCGCGTGCTGCGCTTTGCGGCGAGCGCTTGGATGCCGACACCGGCGACGAGGAGCAGGCCGACGGCGGCGCGCTGCCAGGCGCTGGGCACGCCGATGAGGATCAGCGAGTTGTTGATGAGCTGGACGAGCAGCACACCGAGGATCGTTCCGCGCACAGACCCGCGTCCGCCGAAGATCGATGCGCCTCCGAGGACGACGGCGGCGATGATGTCGAGTTCGTGGCCGACGAGTTCCTGCGGGTTGGCGGACCTGCCGAGGATCATGTAGACCATGCCGGCGGTTGCGGCGAGGGTTCCGGCGATGACGTACACCCAGATTTGGGTGCGTTTGACGTTGATGCCGGCTCGGTGGGCGGATTCGGTGTCGCCGCCGATCGCGTAGATTGCGCGCCCGAACATGGTCCGGCTGAGCACCAGCGCGATGACGATCGCGAGGATAATGGCCGGGATGATCATCGAGTGCAGCAACGCGACGCCCGTCGATGTTTCGACGGAGACGAGGTTCGCGGTCGAGGCCGACGCCATGCCCTCGGGCAGCTGGGCGATGTACTTCGAGCCGATGTACGCCAGGAGGAAGCCTTGGAAGATTCCCTGGGTGCCGAGCGTGACGATGAGGGTCGGGAGCTTGAACCTGGAGATCAGGTATCCGTTGAGCAGGCCGAGGAGCGCTCCGATGGCCAGCGCCATCGCGAAGGATCCGACGAGGCCGATGTTGATTCCTCGGCTCAGCTGGAACACGATCGTGGCGTAGGAGGCGAACGAGGCGATGGCCGCGAAGGACACGTCGATGCCGCCGGAAATGATGACGAGGAGGACGCCCAGCGCGTAGATCATCGGGACGATGGAGGAACGCAGGAGGGAGAAGAGAGTCGAGACCGTGAAGAACGCGGGGCTGATCGCGGACATGATGATGGTCAGGAGGACCAGGACGGATAGGACGATTCCTTCACGGTTGGGTCCCCAGATCCAGCGCAGGACGCGCCGTGCGACGGTATTCATGTTCATGACACGACCATCTTTCTAATCGTTCGAGCATCGACGTCCTCGCCGGCCAGTTCGGCGGCGATGTGGCCGCCCTTGGTGATGAGCACTCGATGGCAGCAGGAGACGAGTTCCGGCGCGTCGTCGGAGATGATGACGATGGCCATGCCGGCTTCCGCTTGTTCGCGCAGGATGTCGAGGATCTCGGCTTTGGAGCCGACGTCGACGCCGACCGTGGGGCCGTTGAGGATGAGGACCTTGGGGTTGCGCGCGAGCCACTTCGCGAGGACGACGCGCTGGGCGTTGCCTCCGGACAGGGATCGCACGGGGGCGAGGACGTCGGGTGCTTTGATGCGCAGCGACTCGAAGTAGTGGGCGATGGTTTGACGGATCTTGTCTTTGCGCAGCGTGTTGAGTTTCGAGGTGTGGTGGTCGATGGACGCGGCGATGACGTTATCGGCGATCGACTTGTCGAGGAAGAGGCCCTCGGTGAGTCGGTCTTCGGGGACGTATCCGATGTGGGCCTTGATGGCCTGTCCGATGGATCCCACCTCGACGTGTTCGCCATCGATGTAGACGCGACCGGAGTCGATGGGCAGGAGGCCAAAGAGGGCCTGGGCGATTTCGGTACGCCCGGATCCGAGGAGCCCGGTGATGCCGAGGATTTCGCCCTTCTTCACGGAGAAGCTGACGTCCTCGAAGCCTCCCTGGGAGGTGAGGGATTCGACGCGCAGGCGCTCCTCGGCGTCCTCAGCGAGGGGCGGGACGCGTCGGCTCTGGTCGAGTTCCTTGCCGGTCATGTAGTGGGTGATCTTCTCACGGTCGAGGTCTTCGACCGGCGAATCGATGACGTTGCGTCCCGATCGCATGATGGTGACGCGCTGCGAAATCGCCATGACCTCGTCGAGCTTGTGCGACACGAAGATGAGGGCGACGCCCTGTGCGCTCAGCTTTTCGACGACCATGAACAGGCGGGCGACCTCACGCTGGGTGAGGGCGGTCGTCGGCTCGTCCATGATGAGGAGCTTCGCGTTGCCGGCCAGGGCGCGGCAGATGGCGGTGAGCTGCTTGTCCGCGACGGAGAGCTGTTCGACGTCGGCGTCGAGCGGGAGCGGGACGCCGAGGCGCTCGACGATCTGCGAGGCCTGCTGCTTCGCGTTCGTGGCACTGAAGAACTTCTTCTTTTCTGTCACCGACGAGGTCATCATGATGTTCTCGGCGACCGTCAGGTTCGAGAATAGGCTGAAGTCCTGGTAGATGACCTGGATGCCGGCGTCCATGGCGCTCAGCGGCGTGAGCGAGGAGACGGTGTGGCCGTCGATGAGTATGTGTCCCGCGTCGGGGGCGTGCACTCCGGAGATGACTTTGATGAGAGTGGACTTTCCGCAGCCATTCTCGCCGGCCAGGCACAGCACTTCTCCCGGCCAGACGGCCATGTTGACGCCATCGAGGGCGCGAACACCGCCGAAGTTCTTGACGATATCCCGAACCTCAAGAAAGGGGTTCTCCTGCACGCTGACGCCTTCTCCGTGGGGGCGCGGTGCTTCATCCACATTGCTGCGCATGTGCTCTCCTTCGAGTGTCTTGTCGACTGCGCTGTCGTGGGACGCCCGCCCCGGCCTCGTGCCGATGTGTCACGAGGCCGGGGCTGCGCGATCAGAAGTCGTAGTTCTTCGCTTGCTCGGCGTCTGCGGCGATCTGGGCGTTGCCGACCCAGACGTTGTCGTAGCCGTCGAGCTTGTGGAGGTTGTTGTAACCCTCAATGCCGAGGTCCGTGCCTTCGGTGATGGTGCCGCCGTCAGCGAGGATCTTCGCGATCTGCAGCTGGGCCTTGCCAGCGAGGGCGGGATCCCAGAAGAAGATCTTGTCGATCGATCCGGTGGCCAGGTACTTCGCGGAGGCCGAGGGGATGGAGGTGCCCATGACGCAGACCTGATCGGACAGGCCGGCCTCTTCGATCGCGCGAGCGATGCCGGGCACGTCGTTACCGGCGGAACCCTGGAAGGCCTTGATATCGGGGTACTTGCCGAGGACTTCCTTGGCCTTTTCGTAGGCGGCCGTCTCGTTGTCGGTCGACTCGATGGGCGTCTCGACGCGCTCCATGTTGGGGAAGTTCTTCTGCTGGTAGTCGTAGGCTGCCTCGACCCATTCCATGTGGGTCTTGGCGGTCAGACCACCGACGAACTGCACGTACTTGCCGGTGCCACCCGTGCACTCCCCGAGGTTCTTCATGATGTCGACACCGTAGGAGGCGTTGTCAAATGCCTCGATATCCGCGTCAACGTTCTTGATGCCGGTCGCCTCGTGAGAGACCACCTTGATGCCCTGTGCGCGAGCCTGTTCAAGGACGGAGGAAAGGGACTCGGGCGAGTTGGGAACGACGGTGATGGCGACCGGCTTCTGCGCGATCAGATCCTGGATGATCTGGATCTGCTTTTCCGGCGAGACGTCCGTTCCGCCCTCGGTCCTCGTGTCGTATCCATTCTCGGCGCCCCATTCCTTGACGCCCACGTCCATGCGATCAAACCATGCGATGCCCTTGACCTTGACGACGGTGACCATCGTCTTGCCGGAATCGCCCGCGGCCGAGCCGGTGTTTGATGCGGAGTTGTCGCCTGCCGTCCCTCCGACGGTCGAGCAGGCAGTCAGAGCAAGCATCGATGCAATGGACACCGATGCCGCCGTCAGTCTTCCGATCTTCATGTCGTCACTTCCTCGTGATCTAGTTGTCGGACGTTCCGGGTTCGCCATCTCCTGCGATGACGCACGCATCATGGCGTGACCCGCGTCGCAATCACTTACATTACACGCGGTATCGCGCAGTAGCAACTCGTTTTCGCGCATTTATGACGGCTTGATTCGCCGCTAGCTGCTCACGGGCGCGCAGCTCAACGCACGGTTATACGCAAATGCTGAGCGAAAAACGCCCCTGTGGACTGGCGATTTAGGCAAATGCCCTCGTTGCGCGGTATCGCGCACATTCGCGCCGAAAGTTCGGTACAGTGTCAAGCGGGCGGCGATCACGATGCACTATTGCGAGCATCATTTTTCCCCTAGCCGCACCCCGCGTAGACCATAGCCAGCAGAAGGAACCATCGTGACCCGGCAAGACACCATTGTCTCCATGATTGAGGCAACCGGCTTCGAGACCGTGTCCTCGTTGGCAGAGGCTCTCGACGTGAACGTGTCAACCATCCGCAGGGACCTGGAGCACCTGGCCGAGGCCGGCCTCGTGCGCCGTACCCACGGTGGCGCGATCCCGATCCCCCAGGACGAGGACACCGAGGAGTTCCTGCAGGATTCCCCGAACCGCGCGGAGAAGCGTGCGATCGGCCCCGCCATGGCGGAGCGCATCCTGGACGGCCAGTCCGTGTTCATCGATTCGGGGTCGACGTGCCTCGAGGTGGCTCGGGCCCTCGACGCGCGCCGCGTGACCGTCGTGACGCACGATCTGCTGGTAGGTCTCGAGATTTTGAAGAAGCCTTCCCTGAACCTGGTGTTCGTGGGCGGCGAGCTGCTGCCGAACCGGACCCACATGTGGGGGCCCACCGCCATCGATCAGCTGGAGCACATCCGCGTGAACACGGCTGTTTTCGGCGCGAATTCGGTGATGGAGGACGGCATTTACGCGTCCACCGGCTACTCGATCGAGCTGCAGCAGAAGGTCCGCTCGATCGCGTCGACGGCCTACTTCGTCGCGGATTCGACGAAGTTCGGCCGCAACGCCCTGTACAAGGTCCTCGGCATCGACGCGTTCACGGCGGGCATCACGGACTCGTTCCTCTCCCCCATCTCGGCGGCGGCCTACCCGATCCCCCTCATCCGGGCTGAGGTCGCGCAGAGTTAGTTGGGGGCGCCGCACCACGGTGCTATAACGCAGCAATCCCCTTGTAGCCACACCACGGCACCCAACTAGCTTGTGTGTCGTAGATTACCCGCTATTCTTGGTCGCATGACTGCTGCGCGCGACGACGACTTCATGGCTCTGCCCGGTATGGAAGCGGATTCCACCGAGACCCACCACGGCCGGGAACGTTTGTCAGATGAAGCCACCCCCACCTCCCCAAACGCCTCCTCGAAGTCAGCGCTCGATGCCCTGCTGGATGAGTACCGTGCGCGCGCGAAGAGCGAGCGCGAGAAGGGCACGCTGTTTGAGGAGCTGACGCGTCAGTTCCTGCTCCACGATGCGCGTTTCGCGCACCAGTTCAAGGAAATCTACCTGTGGAGCGAGTGGCCCGAGCGCCGCACAGGCGACACGGGTATTGACCTGGTGGCGATCCCGGTCGACGAAAACGCAGGCCCGGTCGCCATCCAGTGCAAGTTCTACGCGCTGGGTCATCGCATTCAGAAGGCGGACATTGACTCGTTCCTGTCGGCGTCGGGCAAGGAGCCGTTCGGTCGCCGCATCGTCGTGGACACGTCGGGCGCGCCGTGGGGCAAGAACGCGCAGGACGCGATCGAGGGCCAGCAGATCCCGGTTTCCCGCATCACACTGGCAGATCTGCGCGATTCGGACATTGATTGGCGCACGTATTCGCTGGGTTCGACGCAGGCGCCGAAGACCCGCGAGCGCAAGGTTCCGCGCGACCATCAGGTGCGTGCGCGCAGCGCGGTGATATCGGGCTTCGAGGAGCACGACCGCGGCACGATGGTCATGGCGTGCGGCACGGGTAAGACGTTCACGGCGCTCACGATCGCGCGCGAGTTCGTGGAGAAGGAGGGCGGCACCGCCCGGATCCTGTTCGCTGTCCCCTCGCTCGCGCTTCTCAAGCAGACGCTGGACGATTGGGCGGCCGAGGCCGATGGCGCGTTCACGGCGTGGGCGGTGTGTTCGGATACGAAGGTGTCCTCGTCGGCGCGTAACGACACGGCCGAGGAGTCGGCGGTGGACCTGCCGATCCCGGCGACGACAGACGGCCAGCGCCTCGCGGACTCCCTGAATGCGAATAACACGACGGAGGGACTGCAGGTCGTCTTCGCGACGTACCAGTCGATCGAGGTCATTCACCGCGCGCAGGAGATCGCGGGCGATGAGTGGCGCGATTTCGACCTGATCATCTGCGACGAGGCCCACCGCACGACGGGTGCGACGCTGACGGGCGAGGACGAGAGCGCGTTCACGAAGATCCACAGCGACGAGTTCATCCGCCGTGCGAAGACCCTCTACATGACGGCAACGCCGCGTATTTTCGCGGAGAACGCGAAGAATAGGGCGTCGGAGAAGGACGCGATCCTGACTTCGATGGACGACCAGGAGACCTACGGTCCGGTGTTCTTCCGCCTGGGCTTCGGCCAGGCGGTGAAGGAGAACCTGCTGACGGACTACAAGGTCATCATCCTGACGGTCAGTGAGGAGGAGGTGTCGCAGCACTATCAGGCGATCGCCGAGATGGGCGGCGAGCTGAACCTGGACACGGCCGCGAAGCTGACGGGCTGCTGGAACGCGCTGGCTAAGCGCAAGAATCGCGGCTCGGACGTGGACTACGGCGAGGATCGTGCGCCGATGCGCCGCGCCGTGGCCTTCTGCAAGGACATCAAGGCCTCGAAGGCGGTGGCCACACAGTTCCCGGACCTGGTAAACGGCCCCTTTGGCCTGAGCGACCTCAGCAACGATGACGCGTCGGATAACCTGCAGGTCGAGTGCCGCCACGTGGACGGCACGATGAACGCCGCGGTGCGTGCACGCGAAATGGATTGGCTGACCGAGGGCGCGGGCACGGACGAGGTCCCGGTGTGCCGCATCCTGACGAACGCGCGCTGCCTGAGCGAGGGCGTGGACGTGCCCACGCTGGACGCGGTGCTCTTCCTGTCGCCGCGCAAGTCGCAGGTGGATGTCATCCAGGCGGTGGGCCGCGTGATGCGCCGCGCGGAGGGCAAGGATTTCGGTTACATCATCTTGCCCGTGGCCGTGCCGGTGGGCATGGCGCCGGAGCGCGCGCTGGACGACAACAAGCGCTTCCAGGTCGTATGGCAGGTCCTCAAGGCCCTGCGCGCCCACGACGAGCGCCTGGACGCGGCGATCAACTCGATGGAGCTCAACGGCCAGGGGCCGGAGAACATCATCGTCGAGCAGGTCTCCCTCGAGAAGGCGAAGAAGCAGGACGATCCGCTCGGGGGCAGTGCACCCGATGGGGACGAGGCCGGGGCCGGGTCCTCGGGTTCCGGAGCGGACGGCGTGGCCCAGGGCATCCAGGGTCAGCTGACGCTTCTTCCCTCGGATTGGAAGGAGTCGGTGTTCGGCCGGATCGTGAAGAAGGTGGGCTCGTCCCTGTACTGGGAGGACTGGTCCAAGGACATCGCGACCGTGGCGGACCGCTACATTCACCTCATCGATCGCCTGCTGGAGGATCCGGAGCGCCAGGACGCGTTCCAGGAGTTCGTGAACGCGCTGCGCGCAACCCTAAACCCAGCCGTGGACAACGAGTCGGCGGTGGAGATGCTGGCCCAGCACATTCTCACCGCGCCGCTGTTTGACGCGATGTTCCCGGATCATTCGTTCTCGAAGCAGAACCCGGTGAGCCGCGCGATGAACACGATCGTGGAGATGCTGGCGTCGCACTCGATGTTCGAAAACGAGCGCCGCGAGCTGGATTCCTTCTATCGGGCGATGGTCGAGCGCATCGAGGCCGTGCACACCCTGGCGGGCAAGCAGGAGATCATGCGCACGCTCTACGACCGCTTCTTCTCCCAGGCCTTCCCACGCATGAGCGAGCGCCTGGGCATCGTCTTCACGCCCGTCGAGGTCGTCGACTTCATTATCCGCAGCGCGGATGATGCAATGCGCACGGCGTTTGGCCAGAGTCTGGGGGATCCGGGCGTGGCTATCATCGAGCCTTTCGCCGGAACCGGCACCTTCGTGGCGCGCCTGTTGCAACTGGGCGTCATCCCGCCCGAGGCCCTGGAACGCAAGTATAAGAACGAGATCTTCGCGAACGAGTTCGTGCTGCTCTCCTACTACATCGCGTCAATCAACATCGAGCAGGTCTACCACCAGGTGCGCGCCGAACAGGGCGTGGACGAGGGCTACGTCGAGTTCCCCGGCATGACCCTGACGGACACCTTCCAGCTCCACGAGGGCGACGGCACGATCACCGAGGACTTCGAGGGCCTGGCCGCCAACAACGAGCGCGCGAAGGCGGAGAAGGATTCCGCAATCACGGTGATCGTGATGAACCCGCCGTACTCAGCGGGCCAAAAGGAAGAGAACGACAAGAACAAGAATCTCAAGTACCCCCGTCTGGACGAGAGAATCGAAGAAACGTACGTCCGCCAATCTGGAGCTGGCCTGATGACCAAGCTCTACGATTCCTACTTCCGCGCCCTGCGCTGGGCGTCGGACCGAATCGGGGCGCGGGGCGTCATCGCCTTCGTCTCCAACAGCTCCTTCCTCGATGCGAACAGCACAGACGGTGTGCGTCTTACACTGCAGGATGAGTTCTCCCAAATCTTCGTCTACGACATGAAGGGGAACGCACGAACATCCGGTGAGCGCCGGCGACGCGAAGGCGGAAACGTTTTCGAGTCTGGTTCTCGCACGGGTGTAGCCATCACCATCCTAGTGAAGGACCCCACCCACTCCAGCACCGCCGAGATCTTCTACGCGGAGGCGGAGGACTACGCGACGCGGCAGGAGAAGCTCGACCAGATCACCAACTACGGATCCATTGAGGGGATCAGCGGAACAGATGCATTCCGCACCATCACGCCGAACGAGCACGGCGACTGGATCAGTACACGCGACGAGCATTTTGCTACCTTCCAAGAAATCGGCAATCAAGCCCTCAAGGGAAAGATGGCTTCTCCAGGCATTTTCCAACAATTCTCACTTGGATTGGGAACAAACCGTGATGCATGGTGCTACAACTTCTCAGGTACGGCTGTGTCCTCGAACATGCACCGCATGATCGACAATTACAATTCACATGTTAAAGCCAAACGTACGAGCGCAAACGCAACCACGGATGCCACGCAAATTAATTGGAATGATCGACTGCTTCGAGACCTCAACAGCCAGAAGATTCACCATTACGAGCACGCAGCGCTACGCGTGAGCATGTATCGTCCCTTCTGTATACAACATGTATATTTCTCAAGGGAAATGAACAATAGAACATATCAGCTTCCGCAACTCTTCCCTACAATTGCACACAGAAATCTATCCTTCGTAGTCTCCAGAGGGGATATTACAAAAATTGGTCCGCTAATGACCGACTTTCTCCCCGACCTGCATCTTGTGGGAGATGCGCAGACATTCCCCCTCTACACCTGGGAGCCCCTCTCCCCCACCTCCGGTGGCGAGCCGGACCTGTTCGCGGACCTGGCAACCTCCTCGGAGAGCCAGGCGGATGGGGTGGCCACGGCCTCGTCACTTGATTTCTCGCGGCCGATCGGCGACCAGATCCCGGTGATCCTGGACGGCTATCGCCGCGTCGATAACGTCACGGACGCGACGCTAGCCTCGTACCGGGAGCACTACGGGGATGCGGGGATCACGAAGGAGGACATTTTCTTCTACGTGTACGCGCTGCTGCATCACCCGGAGTATCGGGAGCGCTACGAGGATGATTTGAAGAAGATGCTGCCGCATATTCCTCGTGCGGCGGGTTTCCACACGTATGCGAGTGTGGGCCGCGAGCTGGCGGACCTGCACGTGAACTACGAGCGGGTGGAGCCGTATCCGTCGGTGCAGGAGGAGGCGAGCTTGCACGCGCCTGCCGACCCGTGGGAGCGCTACCGGATCGGTGAGCGCAAGATGCGTTTCCCGAAGCTGGGGCGCCGCGATAAGGACTTTACGCGCTTGGAGTACAACGACTACGTGACCCTGACGGGCATTCCCGCAGAGGCGCAGGGCTATTCAATTTCGGGCCGCAGCCCGCTCGAGTGGATCATCGACCGCTACCACGTCAAGACGGACAAGGCGTCGGGCATCGTCAACGACCCGAACGACTTCCTGCGCGAGCAGGGCCGCCCCGACGCGGTCGTAGACCTGATCAAGCGCCTGGTGACCGTCTCGATGCGAACCCAGGAGCTCCTGGCGACGCTGCCCGCGTTGGAGATTCCGGAAGGGGCAGACCAATGAAAGCACAAGGTAACCAGCCTATTGCACTATTCAAACGGCACCCGCGCACCGATCCAAAATCCCTCGTGATGCATAACCAAGTATACCGCCTGGGCGAGTTATCAGAAGCGCATTATGAATCCACAGTAGTCATTTCCAGCAAGTTCGACGGACAAGCTACATCCGACACTTTCCTTCTACCTTATCTATTCCTAATGCGCCACGCCTTCGAATTATCACTCAAAGATGGAATAATAGTTCTCAAAAAAACTTAGAATAGAGCACTTTGTTGCAGATCCGGAAGTAGCATTCAACTACATGTCACCAATTGACTACGTTACTGATATCGGACACAATTTAATGAAGCTCTTTAACGAATTCAAACGAGAATATAATTCATTTGACTTCATGGATAGGTTCCCCAAAGGAGTTGAAACTGCATTAATTCTTCTCCACCAAGCAGATAAATAGAGCACCGAATTTAGATACGGCACGGAGCCGCAGGATGAACCGTCACATATCGACTCAGCATCACTCTGCGCAGAACTGAGTACACAATTCCAAAAACTATCGACTGTTATCGACTACGCTTGTGGCACCTGCTCATACCTTCCCATTGCTCGATATCAGGGCAGTGTCAATGTGTGATAGCAATGAGCTGGTTGAACCCTTTGAGGGTGCGTCTGGGGCAGTTGTTCAGTTCATTGACGATGGCTTCGAGGTAGGGTTGGTGGGTGGTGATGGGGTTCGTTTGGGCAGGTAGTGACGGAAGAGTCGGTTGGTGTTTTCGTTAGTCCCGTTTCTCAAAGACTGTGGGGGTCAGCGAAGAACACGTCTACGCCAATGCCTAGGATGAGGCGCTGGTGGTGGGTCATTTCTCGTCCCCTTGGCCCCCGTGTCAGTTGCCTCGCACCGTTGGGGAGTGGGGTGAATACGGCGGGTGAACGCGTCACAGACTTGGTCGACCCTCCGCCCGAGAGGCAGAACCACCATAAATCAGGTAGCGGATGGCTGCCTCGACCAGGATTGTCTGCGCAATAGCCCCATCTCGGCTGATACGTGAGGTCACCTTCGAGGTGCCCATGATTCTTCGGTAGGCAATGTTGGCGCACCTCAATCGATTAATCACGTTTCAATCATCGGTGGCGAAAAATCACCCGCTCGGTCTATCTTGCAGATCCACCACGCGGAGGGCAAGCAAATGCTGTGATCGATCAACGTCTACTTGGGTTGGGCGTAGATCCAGGTTCGATCGCCTCACGGCTAATCGCAACCGTGGGCGTCGGGAGAATTGTCCGTAGGAACCACTGTGCCACACACCTCAGCACTCAGACGTCGATCTGCCCTGGCGGGGCGTGCGCCCCTGCGACAAATCAGAGATAACACATCGGCGAAGAGCCATATCACGGTCCCGAAGCCACATCTTGGGCGATCCTCGCGGCTAGTGCCACGCTCAGGGCTTTCTCGGCCTGATACACGCCGTCAGGACCTGCATGGCGGGCGACCTAGCGGCATTCCACCGAGGGGATAGGCCCAACCCAACGAGCGATACGAACCCTAGGAGAGGCCCACCTCCAAGCCCGCCATGATCACCACACGATTCCAAACACTGCACATCAGACGACAGTTCACAACCACCCACCCAACAGCATTAGTACCACACAAATTGCTCACAGCCTATGACACTGCCCTGTGTTGAGGCTATCCTTGCAGTATGGCTTTTTCTGCAACAGTACTCCGGGTAGCGATAGCGTCTCCGTCTGACGTCCCCGAATCGCGTGATGCAGTTGAAAGAGCACTTCACTCGTGGAATGAGGCCAACTCAGCCACGAAGAATGTCATGCTACTGCCGTGGAGATGGGAAACATCGTCAGTTCCCAAGCTCGGCAAGCATCCCCAAGTATTTGTCAATGAGCAGGGGGTTGATAAGGCAGACATAGTCATTGCCCTATTCGGTAGCAGGCTCGGAACTCCGACGCCTGAAGCAATCTCAGGAACCGTAGAAGAGATCGAACGATCCGTAGAACACGGGAAACACGTACATCTCTATTTTTCTGAAGCCCCTCATCCAAATGACGTGGACGTTGAGCAGCTGAGCGCTCTTCGTTCTTTTCGTGAAGAGATCAGCGAAAGAGGACTCCTTGCGACATTCGCAAACCCGAGTCAGCTAGAACATAAGGTCTGGCAAGCAATCGAGCTAGACGTCTCAGAACTTGTTGACGGCGGGCAAGTTTTGACTCCAGCAAAAAAACGCGGAGCACAGTTTCGCGTCCAGTCGAAGCAAAGCCAGCAGCTCAAAGAAACAGACTCGCGAGGCAGAGCGAAATACACAACGAAGCACTGGCTAGAGGTCACGAACATCGGAGATTCCGCTGCCGAAAACGTAACATTTAGAGCAGAAGCCACTTCAGGTCCAATTTTTCTTGTCACGCCAGAACAGCCAATTCGACTCGATCCTAATGTGACCTGGAAGCTCAATTTCGACCTAACACTGGGGACTGGTGGCAGGCTCCAGCTGATCATTAGCTGGGATGAAAACGAAGATCACAAGACAGAACGCTTCGACTTTCAGTAGGGCTACGCAAGCTTCGTCCCTGCAATCAGCACTCAACCAGCGGCTTCCGATTTGAACCACCCAGGCAGCCAGCGAACACGAGCCACCAACTTTGTAGCAAGCCTGGCAGGATAGCTTCGAGAAGGTAGTCGGTGGCATGGACATCGACCATCTCAGCCATGAGTCTTGTAGCGTGCTCAGGAGCGAGTACGACAACGAGACCAGAGCCGTCTCCTCCGCCATAAGAAATGAACTCTTGGTAGCAGTTACCGAGAATGTCAGAGTTGATCGTTGAGCGGCCGGTGACGACGTGGTACACGTCGTCGGTGAGGATGTTGGTCATCCACTTCAGGGGCAACTGAGGCGTCTTCATAGTTGGGTGTGGGTGACAGGTGTTGGTCGGGGGTTACAGATAGAGGTTGAGTTTCTTGATGATGAGCGGGCTTCAATCCCCGCCTTCTCCAAGGACCCAAGTGGTGTCTTACCCTGCCTGATGTTGTTCTGCTTCGCTTGACCGGTGCAAGCGGTTTGATCTGCTCGTTGGGATGGAGGGTTTCCACCTCACAGGTGCAGCGCACTGCCAAGGGATCATGGTGCAGGATACTGAGTCGTGCAACCAGGTGGTGGGATGTCCTGAGTGTGGGGTAATTGCACAGGGCCATAAACGAGTGTAGGTGGAGATGATTGACGCGCCGTGGGCCGGGACGCGGACGCGGGTTAGGCGGGACAATACGGCGCTGGTGCTGCCGCGAAAACGCCTGTCAGACGGTGACGTTCGTGGAGCACAATATGCGCGTGTGTGCCCTCAAGACGCGTGTAGATGTGCGGGCAATTCGGTGAGCGATCCGTCAGTTGCGCTTTTTGGGAGCCACCATCGCATATCTGGCCCGCCAGCTAAGCACGGGCGTAACACCGTGTGGTCCTAAATCAAATCCCTCTTCCAAGCTGCGGCCGATCATCCCGACCGTTTCGCAGGCGTGCGGGCTCTAGGGGTGGATGAACACGTGTAGCACCACCAGAACAGACGCCAACGCGGCCCCATAGGCTCACCGGTATCAAAACTCACCCGAGGAGAGACCACACCGCAGCCCACTTGCTGGACCTGGTCCCAGGCAGGTCTGGAACCATGTACAAGAACTGGCTGGCCAAGCGCGGCGAGCAGTTTCGCTCCGGCATCCAGCTCATGACACTGGACCCCTTCCACGGGCAGCACACACGCCATCGATTACCAACTCTAAGACGCCACCAGCGCCTCCAATGCCTTCCATGCCGATGAGGCGCACATCAGTGTCCAAGTCGCCTACTGTTACGATCAGCAAGGCCGAGGTTTACCAGACTGCCCCGTCCCCGAGCTTGCTCGCCAAAGGGTAAACCTTGGGGCGACGAAAAAAGGCGTTCTCGGCCTACTTCGACACCGACCGAGCAAACAACGGACCCACGGAAGCCACCAATAGAATCCTAGAACTAGGCATACGAAACGCCAGAGGCTACCGCAACCCGACCAACTACCAACTCCGAATGCCCCTCATCGCAAGAGGCTTAGACGCCTCCACCCACACCCAACTATGAAGAGCCACATCACCCGAGCACTCCTCGAAACAGGAGGATTCAGAACCCAACTACACCCCAATTATCAAGAGCCCCGAATAGCACACAACAGTCCTGGGCAGAATAACCAGACCATAACGATCCAGTGTTCCAAGATCTTTGGTCTCCTACCCCTACGAGACAATATTGCCTCCGCGCGGACATCCGCGCGGAGGCGGCACCATGATTGGGATTGGCACTAGCTGAGCCAGGTTGGCTGCACGTAGCGGAAGAGCACGACGATCAGCGCTGGCACGCAGGCAAGCAGCAGGGCACCCAGGATGTAGTGCCAGCCCGGAACGGGAAGATGATCAACAAACCAGGTAGTGACTCCGCCCGCACGGCGCGTGGCAAGTCGGCGCTCTAGGAACTCTCGAATCATCATCGCAAGAGCAAAGAAGCAGAGCACAGCCGTCACGAGCATCGCCATGAAGGCCACTGAAACATAGGGGAAGGCTTGTTCAGCACTGAGGAGATGGAAGGCATCGGCGAACGGTACCAGCTTCTCATCCCCGGCAGCTTCAGACAGCATTCGGCTTAGATCCGGCATCGACAGTCCGGACTTTCCTGTGGACAAGGTGAAGGACGACCAGTAGGTCGCGTAGGCAGAGGTAACCGCGAAGATACTTGCAACGATGGAGGAGCGAAGAGGCTTCGACACGTGCCTACTCCGCAACGATAGGCCTGTAGTCAGCAATGACATCGTCATCAAGAACACGGAAGTGATGACGAGGATACCCACCAGAATCTCGTAGTACCTCATGAGGAAGATAGCAATGACGACGAAGGCAGCAAAGCCAAGGCCAATCATCAGCCACATGTCCCCATCGCTATCGGCCCTCGCCGACCTGCTCTCACCGGCGACAGTCACATGTGTCGAGTTGTCGTCACCAATATGCGTATAGTTTCGATCGCCGGCAACCATGGCGACATCACCATTCGCTGCCATCACCTGTTGGGTTACGGCGCCTCGTCCTGATGCTGTAGGTTCCGGAGCCATTGAGCCATCCGGGACCAGTTTCGCAAGAATGATCCCGGAGACAACGCCTGACACAACGCCAATCACAAGTTCAACAATCCAAGACACGGTCTTTCCTTTCTTATCGATCGCGGTCTTCATCGACAGCATCTGACTGTCAAGCAGAGAGTAAGGTCAGCCATATACATCTGCGTACGGGCGTCAAACACCAGGCTTGTACTCACTGCTCTGCAAGGACATTTCCAGGGCCAAAACAAGAAGCCCAACCCCAACGCACAATTGTGCGTTTCTGAGAGTTTGGATGGGAGGATTTGCGTGATGGTTGCGCAGCATTCTTGGTGTTTCGTGTCGGTTCTGCGCGTACCCTGATGAGAAAGGACGCACCCCCAAGGGTGGGGGCGCGCCGGAGGACACCTCACCGTGGAGGCACACACACCATGAAGGTCCCACCCCTATCCGAGCAACCCGTCACCGAGGAAGAAGAGCACGCCTTCCTCGACCCGACGTCACGCCGCAAGAAGAGCTCCCTAGCAGACAGGAGAGCAGCACTACGCCCGTGGGCAATGGGTATCGGACTCACCGTACTGGTGGCTATGGCAGCTGTTGGTGCCTACACACTGGGTGCGAGCATCGGCTCGTGGAACGATCATCCCAGTGCCGCCGCAACACCCACCGTGCACCCCGCGCCCGCACCATCAGCATCCAGTGAACCTCCGATGTCAGGCGGCTACGAGATCGGCCCCGACGGCGTCCTCGTGCGACCCGCCGAGTACGCGGCAGACACCTACACCAAGCCGGAGCTGCCCGAAGAAGCCAAGGAAAACACCGAACGCGGCGCCGAAGCCGCGGCGGAACACTACCTCGCGCTGCTTGTTTACGCGTGGAACACCGGAGACACTCAACCATTCGCGGATATGTCCTCCCCATCATCACAGTTTGCATCGGCTATTGTCCGAGACATTAACGAACGATATGGCAGTGGATGGACATACGGAATGGAATCGAACATCACACATATCCTTCGCGTTGAGCCGATTGAAGCAAACGGCAAAGATATTCCCGAAGGTTCTATCGTTGTGAAATATCGTGTCGATTCATACGACGGAACGTACTGCACCAAGACGAAAGTGCACACCGCCACCTCGAGGTATAAATCCACGTTGACCCTGATCATGACATGGCGCGACGGACAGTGGGTTGAAACGCAGGGAAGATTTGCCGGTGATGAGAAAGAATAAACCCTATACGTCTAGGGCCATCTATACTCTAGCCGTATGTCTTTGTCTTACTTTCATTCCCAGTGCGGGATGGGCGTTTGGCGAAGCTGACGTGCAACTAAACAATTACACCGAAGGCGAAAACGCAGTAATTCAGGGGCTACTCGGTGACAACGAACCTGATCCCGGCACCCCTTTCGGAAATCATAAACCGGCTGACGATATCCCTAGACTCACAAACTTGTTCGACACGAGCCCTGCTGCGCAGACATACGAAGACGCGGCACGCTGTAAGAACGTGTACGTCAATAGAGCTCCCAACAGCCCCACGGTCTCCGACGACGATACTGTCGATAACTGCCCACTCCCGTCAGACCCTGAGGGAGACTCCAATCAAGACCCAGGCCGCGTGCCCTCGACACGAGACCTCCTCTACCTAGCCACTGCCGTCATCCACGCCGACGGCGCCGGTCTCTACAAGCGGCCCGAGGGTGTGTCCTACACGAATAAGTACATCCCGACGATCGTCTCGGCTACGCGCCCCACGCAAACACACGTAGTGACGATGTTCGGCCGCGAGGTCACCGTGACATTCACAGCCACGTCCTACACGTGGAGCTGGGGTGACGGGACCCCGGATCTGACCACGACCTCGCCGGGGATGCCCTGGCAAGAAGGCATGGACCCCAACACTGACCCCGCCCTGATCCGTCACTACTACAAGGCGCCGAACGGGTGGAAGTCCTTCCTGGATGGGCCTTACCCCTCCGCAACGCGCACCATCACACTGACCACGACCTGGGCGGGCACGGCCACCAACCCCTTCACCGGTGACACTCAGACCATCAACGGCTTGGTCACCACCACGGAAACGACCGGCCCATTCAAGCTCGACCAACTCATCGTCAACAACACCGACACTTCAGAAGAAAAACAAGGCCACTAAAGCACTGAGGCCCCAGCCCACCATCGTGGGCTGGGGCCTCAACGTCAGTGTTTCACGTGAAACAGTCGCCGACGATCGGCGCGATTAGAAGCGAAACAGGGTTCGGAGAGACGGGACGGCAGTCAGCCCCACCAGCTCAGGTATGCGAACACCCCAGGCCCAGACAGTCACCCCTGCCTCTCGCGCAATGTCCGCGCGAGGAGGCCGTGCCTCGGCGCGAAGAGCCAGGCGAGCACGAAGCAGGCGGTCAGCACGAGGACGATCGTGGCGCCCGTGGGCACGTCCAGCGCCCACGACAGGTACAGGCCCACCAGGCCCCCGGAAGCCCCGAGCACGGGTGACAGGATCATCATGGTCCCCAGACGGTCGCACAGGAGCCGCGCGGTGGCCGCGGGGGTCACGAGGAGGGCCAGCACCAGGACGTTGCCGATCGTCTGCACGGAGATAACGACGGCCAGGGCCACGGCAACATACAGAGACAGGTCGGCCAGCAGCACGTGCACGCCCGCCGCCCGGGCGCTCTCGCGGTCCAGGGTCACGGCGACGATGGGCCGGTGCGCCAGGAACAGCATGAGCAACACGAACAACGCGCCAGCCAGCACCACGGGCACATCCGACGCCGGGATGCCCGTGATCGACCCGAACAGGAAGTCCTGCAGGCTGCCCGCATACCCGGGCGCCCGCGCAATGATCGCGACGCCGAGCGCAAAAGCGCCGACGAAGAGCACGCCAATGACGGAGTCCTCCTTGAGCCGCCGATTCTGCGCCAACAAGGCCACGAGCACGGCGGTCACGACGCCCGCGAGCGCCCCGCCGAACACCAGGGACCCGCCGCACACGAAGGCGATCGCCAGGCCGGGGAACACGGAGTGCGCGACGGCGTCGCCGATGAACGCCATGCCGCGCAGGACGACGTGCACGCCGACGCTGCCGCACACGAGCGCGGCGACGACCGCGATGAGCAGCGCGCGCGGCAGGAACGCCAGCGCGGGATTCGTCAGGTCGCGGAAGAAGTCGTAGGGGCTCAGGAAGTCCGCCGCCGCGGCGAGACCACCCCCGGCCGCGTGGATCACGGTGCTCATGCGCGCACTCCTAGGGCGTCAAGGATCGGGTTGTCGGGTCGCACGTCGAAGGCGCGGATCCACGGGTCGGCGTCGGCCAGCTCCTCGGGCCGCCCGGAGGCGACGATCGTGCGCCGCAGCAGGTACAGGCGGTCGCAGCCGGCGCGCGCGCCGATGAGGTCGTGCGTGGTCATAAGGAGGGCACGCCCCCCGTCCGCGAGCGCGCGGAACAGGTCCATGAGCATCTCCTGCGTGGGCATGTCGAGGCCGGTGAAAGGCTCGTCGAGGAGCAGCACAGCGGGCCGGATCGCGAGTGCCCGGGCGACGAGGACGCGCTGGCGCTGCCCACCGGACAGCTCGCCGATGGGGCGCTTGGCGAGGTCGCGCATGCCCACGAGGGACAGGGCCTCCTCGACCGCGCGGAAGTGCGGGGTCCGTGCGCGCCCGAGCAGGCCTCGTCGCACGGTGACGGCCTGGAGGACGGCGTCGCGCACGCTGATCGGGAAGTCCCACGCGAACTCGTGCCGCTGCGGCACGTACCCGATCGCGCCGTCGGTCTCGACGCGCCCACTGGAGGGAATCAAGCCCAGGATCGAGCGGATCAGCGTGGTCTTTCCGGCGCCGTTGGGTCCGATGAGGCCGACGAGCTCCCCTGCCTCGACCTCCAGGTCGACGCCCTCGAGGACACTGCGCCCGCCCAAGGACGCGCCCACTCCGGTGACGCGCAGCTGGCTCACTGCTCCCCTCCCCGATCGTCGAGGCCGGGGCCGCGCTCGCCCGAGCCCTCACCGCGGGCGGTGGGCAGGGGCGCGAGGATGGAGTCGGCCTCGGCGATGGCGGCGGCCTGTTCGGCGCGGCTGCGGCGCGAGCGCGCCACCACGAGGGCGCCGATCACGAGGAGGGACGCCGCGGCGACAGCGATGATCGCGAGGAAGGCCCAGTCGGGCAGCCCGCCCGGCGCGGCACCCGAAGCGGAGGAAGAGGACGCGGGGGCGGCCCCGGAAGCAGCGGGCGCGGCGCCAGAGGAAGAAGCGGACGCCCCCGCCGAAGCGGAATCAGCAACGGCGGGCGCGGCCATGGCCAGGGCCTCGGACGCGGAGGCGGCGTCACCGACGGCGAAGCGTAGGGTCGTGGAAGCGCTGACGGCCTCACCAGCGGTGGTCGTGCCGAGGAAGGTCACGGTCGCCGTGTAGGTGCCGGGCGCGGAGAACGCCCAGTTGGCGTGCACGTGCGTGCCCGAGTCGATCCACACGTCGCCGGGTGCCGCGCCCGAGTCGGCGAGCAGGAGGGGCTTGCCAAAGGTGCCGGACTGCAGGAACAGCCACGCGCGGCCGGGGCCGGACACGGGGCCGACGCGCATGGTGAGGCCGCGGTCGATGGTGGCGGTGACGGCGGGGTCCTGCGTGTTCCAGCCGAGCCACACGACGCCAGGGTTCTGCGTCTGGGGAACGACGTACACGGGCTTGCCGGCAACGTCGGCCAGGAACGGGTAATCGTCGGAGTCGGGCGCGGTCATGATGGCCGCATCATTGACCCGCAGGACGGTCTGGTTGGGGTCACGCCACACGGCGCCGGTCTCGGCGTCGTGGCGCAGTCCGGCCCGCCACTGCCCGTCGATCAGTCGGGGGCCGAGGTCGACGTGCCCAACGCTGATCTCGCTGGCCTCATTCGACCACTCCTCGTGCGCGGCAACGCTCTGCGCGAGGTCGGGGTCGGGACTCGGGTCAGCAAAAGAAGAGGGCGCACCCACGATGACGAGGAACGCCGACACAAGCAGAGCGCTCAGAGACATGCCAAGGCGCGCGAAGCGCGACGAGGTGCTGGCAGGACACCCGCTCGGTCCCGTGGGCGACGACAGGGCCTGGCTGGGCTTGCAGAAAGGCCTCCGGCTAGCCCCGGGGGCGGCGGCGGGGCCTGGCCGGGCTTCGAGATCGACCACTCCGAGCGAAGCTCGCGTGTGGCGATCTCGCGGGCGGGCCGCCGCCACCGGGGCGTAGAGCCGGCGGCCGTCCTCGCAGGCAAAGAGCCGGCGGGCGACGCCTCGGCCGGAAGTCGGGCGAGAAGAGAAGGATTTCATGGCATCTCCTTGCCGCCCAGGCAGCGTGCCAGTGAGCGGGCGTTGTGTTCCATCATGTCGATGTAGGTGGGTGCTTGGTCGTCGAGGGTGTCGCCGTACAGGGGGCAGATGTCCACGCCCGCGTCGGTGGCGGCGGTGCGCAGGGTGGAGCGTGTGCGCGCCAGGTTGGGTTCGAGGAACACCGCGGGGATCGAGGAGTCGGACAGGGTGGCCTGGAGTTTGATGCGGTCGGCGATGGAGGGTTCGACGCTGGGGTTGGGTGCGACGAAGCCGGCGACAGTGAGCCCGTAGGCGTTGGCCAGGTACGCGTACGCGTCGTTGGTGGTGACGAGTTTGCGGCGCTCCTCGGGGATGGACGCGATGGTCGAGGCGACGGTGGCGTCGAGTTCGTCGAGGCGCGTCAGGTAGGCGGCTGCGTTGGCCCGGTAGGTGGCTTCGCCGTCGGGGTCGACGGAGATCAGCGAGTCGCGGATGACACGCACGTACGCTTGGGCGTTGTGGACGTCGTGCCACAGGTGGGGGTCGATGTCGCCGTGGACGTGCTTGCCGAGGACGGCCTGCGGGAGCATGTACACGTTCGCACCGGGCTCGCCGATGAAGCGGAACGAGGCCTCCCCGGGGATCGTCGTGAGGGCGCGGGTGGGCACTTCGATGACGACCTGGTCGAGGTCGGTGCATTCCATGGTCGAGGCGACGGCCGCCGCCGCGCTGGATGCGCCCACGCAGGGGGCCGAGGCCTCGTCCCCGCTGAGTGCTCCGGCGTCGGAGGCGAGTTCGACGCGCTTGGTGGTGAGGTTGACGGTGATGTCGGCATGGCCTGCGGAGAGGACACGGCGGCCTTCGGCGGAGGCGACCTCCTCGGGCGGGGTGCCGACGGCGAAGACGGCGGTGCCTTCCCCGACGCCCACCGGCGTGGCGCCGGGGGTGGTGCGCAGGTTGGCGCGGAAGTGGACGCGGTACACGCCGGGGGCGGTGAACGCCCAGCTCATGTGCTGGTGGGCGTCGGCGGGCAGCTGCGCGGTGTCGGTGTCGTATCCGCCTGCGGCGTTGAAGCCGTCCGAGGTCGCGAAGGCGATCTCCGGCTGCCCGAACGACGTGGTGAGGTAGGCGGCGGCCTGGCCGGGCCCGTCGACGCCGGTGGTCGTCAGGTCGATCTGTGAGGCGCGGGTGGCTCCCATGTCGGCGCCGTCGCCCCACACGCGCATGCCGAGCCACGGGGTGTCAAGCGCGCGGTCTTCGACGAGGGGAAGGATGGTGGCGCCGTTCTTGGCGGCCTCCTCGGCGACGGAGACGGAGCGCGAGCCAGCGGGCAGGTTGGAGTCGAGAGCACGGATGAGGGCGTGCTCCTCGAGCATGAGGTAGTTGGAGAAGGCGACGTCCGCGTAGGCAACATCGCGGATGGTGCGCAGGGAGGGCTCCCACGAGTGCGGGTCTGCACCGTTGGGCACCATCTGGGTCACGTGGACGCGGTCTCCGGCAACGTTGCGCACGAGGTCGGCGAGGATGCCGGTCGTGGCGACGACGCGCAGTTCACCGTCGCTGGAGGGGTTGGGCGCGGGCGCGCAGCCGGCCAGGGTCGCCGTGAGCGCTAACGTCGAGGCAGCGAGCACACACCCACTCCCCCGCCACCCACGAAAGGGGAGGCGGGGGATGAAGGAGAGTCGGCCTCGTGAATGAGGGGTCACAGCGTTGCGCGCAGGTTGCGGCGACGTCCGATCGCACCCACCCACACGCAGGCCGCGCCCGTGAGCGCCCACGTCAGGGAGACGACGGTCAGCGGGATGGTGTCGGCGCCGGTGGTGGCCAGGGAGAGGTCGCAGTCCTTGCCGGACGCGGTGCGGCCGACGACCTGGGAGACCATGGGTCGCCCGTTGGGGCCGGTCGCGCCGGTAGCCGTGAGGTCGCCGCCCGAGCCGAAGCCGCTGCCCGCGAGCGCCGCGCCGTTGGGGGTGACGCGCATGGTGATGGTCAGCGTGTAGGTGCCGGGCGCGGTGAACACCCAGTTCTGGTGGGCGTGCGTATTGGCGCCGAGCGTGTAGCCGGTGCCCGGGCCGTCGAAGACGTGCTCGCCGACGCCGGAGCCGAGCGCGCCCGCGTTGAAGACGGCGACGCGTCCGGGGCCCTCAACGGCGTCGAGGGTGAACTGGACGGGGCCGGTCGTGCCGGTGACGATCTCTTCGCGCTGGGAGTTCAGGCCCAGCCACGGCACGCCCGCAATCTGGGTGGAGGGGATCAGCCAGACGCTCGAGCCGGGGGTGGCAACGAAGCCGAGGTCAGCGGGCGCGGTGATGCGCGCGGCGTCACCGAGGGCGAAGGTCAGGGACGAGGGGTCGACCCACTGGGCGGGCTGGCTGCGGTCGTCCTTGACGCGGGCGACGAGGGTGCCGTTTTCGATGGCGGGGCCCAGGTCGAAGTGGCCGTCGGTCGCGTTACCGGAGGCGCCGTCGCCGACGCTCACGGTCAGCGTGGTGCGCGCGGTGTTCGCGGGGGCGTTGTTCGAGGCCAGGGTGGCGGCCTCGGCCTCTGTGGCCTCGCGGGTGATGCGGGTGGCGACGCAGCGCTCACCGCCGGTCGTGCCGGATGTGGTGCGGGCGCCCGAGGAGAGGGCGGGGTTCGCGCCGGTCGTCGTGCCGGTGGTGCCGGTCGTTCCCGAGGTCGCGGCGGGGGCCGGGGCACTGGGGGTTCCCGTGGCACCGCCCTCGCCCTGGTCCTGGGCGGCCTGGTTGTTCGTGGAGCTCACGGAGCCGGGGCCCACGCCGGGGGCGGGGGCGGGCTGCGCCTGGTCGGTCGAGGGGGCCGATCCGGACTCGGCGAGGCACGAGGCCTCGTCGGCGACGTCGATCGTGTACGTGTGGGCCGCGGACTGGGCGTTGGCGGCGCCGGTGTTCCCGGGGGTCCACGCGCTGGCCTGGACGGTCAGCGTGTAGCGGCCGGCACGCGTGAAGAGCCAGTTGACGTGCTTGTGGGCGGCGTAGGGCTGGTCGATGTCGTCGCCCTCGGGGGCCAGGTCGAAGCTGCCGTCATTGGTGACCGCCTTGGTGCCCTCGGTGAAGCTGGAGGTGAAGGCGTAGATGCGGCCGTTGGCGGGACCCGTGTAGGAGATGTGGAAGCGCGCGGCGTCGTAGCCGCCGGCCGTGACGCCCAGGGTGTCCCAGCCGGGCCACAGGACGGTGGCCTGGTTGTCGCCGGACTGGCCAAGCAGGTACGCGGCGGCGGGAGCGCCGGTCGCCTGGCTGACGGAGGCGGGGATCTGGGTGAGGGTGGACTTGTTGACGGCCAGCAGCGTCTGTTCGGGCTCGCGCATGACGCCGGAACCCGTCGCGTCCTCCTTGATGCGCAGGGAGAGTGCGCCGGAGGCATCGGAGGTCAGGTCGAAGATGTCGGCGTGGCCGCGGTCCAGGGTGGCCGTGGTGCCGGCGGGGGCGGTGCGCATGACTGCGCAGGCGGAAGCGTCGGCCTCGGACGAGGCCGTTGCTGCGTTCGCGGTGTCGGCCTCGGCGGTGGTGGCCTCCTCTGTCGTTACCGCGTCCGTGGTGTCGGCGGTGGCCTCGTCGGCGGCGTGTGCCGCTCCGGGCACGAGGAAGGAGGTGGCCGCGAGGGCCATTGCAGCGAAAGCCCGGGCAGCTGCGCGGCCCGGGTTCCGGTACTTCGTGGGGTTCATGAGGGGGTCCTCTAGGTGCTTCGCACGTGTATATGAATGAGAATCGTTATCATTCTATGCCCGTGGCCCACGCCGCGCAAAGTTCTAGCGCCCGAAACCGTCGATAGCGACCCAAATACTGATGGAGCACCGCTCCCCCACCTCAATAGATGTCGTCATGCCCCTCGGAGGCCAGGGCCACACACAGGCATTTCATGAACCTGCACGAAACAGCATCAAGATTCCCGAATTTTTGTGATCTGTAGACGAGCAGAGCCGACACAACAGACGAATTGTGACGGCGTGCGCACGTTTGCGCAGGTGGTGTGCACGTAGCCACTTTGCTTTGCAATTGCTTGGTTTTTGATGCGATCTAAATTACTGGCCGAACGGTTGATTGAGCTTTTTGGGAGGGATAAACTATAACCATCAAGCGCCTGACAGAGCTGCCAAGCTGGTCTGGCGCTTTTCTTGTTTGAAACGCAGGGTCGCGCCGACGCTACCCGCGTTGGCACTCCTCGTTACAGACCGGGTGATCCTCGGCCTCGTCAAGCAGGGAATCAATACACAATACGATCCCACAAGGAGTTCACTCATGTTCTCGACCATCGACGTCATGGTTGCCCAGGCCCACATCGATCAGCTCAACGAGCTCGCCGACACCAAGCACCTGGTGAAGGCCGACCGCCACTGAGCGAATTCCGGCCACGCCGGAGTTCCACGCAAGTCCGCAGACCCGCAGGGGCTGCGGACTTTTTGCATACCGCCGCATGCACGCAGCACCGCTCCCCCACTTCTCCCTCGGCCAACGCACCACGGGGGTACGCCCATGTAGAGGACACCACGAGGTCCACCTGCGTCGCGGACCCTCGGCGCGGTACCGGTGGGCGCGACAGTTACATGGGTGGAAAATGCCCTGTCTTTTGGGTGGAAAATGTATACCAAGATTGGTGGAAAATGTATAATTCTCTACATATTTGCTGATCATAGGAGGTTCAGATGCAAGCTGTACGTCCGGACAACTACCGCCCTCGAGCAATCGACCGGCGTATCGACCAACTGCTGCGATCCTTCGGCGCTGTTGAAATCGCCGGGCCCAAATGGTGTGGAAAGACCTGGACCTCACTTGCACATGCTGGCAGCGCTGACTTGCTCACTGACCCATCGACGCTATTAGCCGCTCAGTCCTCCCCCGAACTTGTCCTCTCTGGCGAGCGCCCACACCTCATTGACGAGTGGCAGGAGGTGCCTCAGATCTGGGATATGGTTCGTTCTCGTATCGATTCGTCCGCGGGTGAACGAGGACAGTTCATCCTCACAGGTTCATCCGCACCACACGATATTGAAACAATCAGGCACAGCGGCGCAGGGCGCATTGCTCGCGTTCACATGCGGCCAATGACCTCATACGAGGCCGGAGCGACTCCCGGAGGCGTAAGCCTCCGCGATCTTTTTGACGGCAAGGGAATCACTTCGCAACGATGCGAAAGCTCTATCGAAAGCGTTGCGCGTTGGTGTTGCCGAGGAGGATGGCCGTCGATTCTTGATCTCGATGACGAAGATGCGTTGGAAACTCCGGCACAGTACCTACGCAACCTCATTGAGGTAAACATGCCTCAACTGCGCCGATCTCCAGACACTACACGGTCACTGTTACGCGCTCTCAGTATGAATCTTGCGCAAGCTCCGACAATGAGCACCCTGGCAAAGGATATGGGCAGCGAAGGTGAAGAAAAGTCGCGTCACACGATTAGGGCCTACCTCGACGACCTCCGCGCAATGTACCTACTCGAAGATGTGCCCGGATGGGAACCCGCAGCTCGAGGAAAGAAACGAGTTCGTATCAAGCCCAAGCGCTACTTCGTCGATCCCTCGCTACCTGCAGCCATGCTCGGTCTATCCCCCAGCAAGCTGCTGCGCGATACTCAGACTCTCGGCGGATTGTTTGAAACTCTCGTCTGCCGTGATCTCCTCACGTTCACCGACACACTTCCTGGTGTCGGAAACTCCATCGCCTACTACCGTGACGACAAAGGTCTCGAGGTTGACTTCATCATCGAACTCGCTGACGGCCGCTGGGGCGCGTTCGAGGTCAAACTATCGTCGATGGGTATTACCGAGCGCGCCGTGGAACGCCTTCGGAGGTTTCATGCGCTCATGACCGGTAACCCTATGGCCCGGACTTCCGAGCCCGCTTTTCTTGGTTTCATCGTGGGTCATGGAGAGTTCGCGTACCAACGCGACGACGGTCTGTTTGTACTCCCTTATGCGTGTATCGAGCCCTAATGTTTCACGTGAAACATCTGCCCAACCACCGGCCCCGTTACCCCGTATGGCCAGGAAAGTGGCACACTTGACCTATACGGTTCTATGTACCTTCATGCAAAGGATGGCATGCCTTGACTCAGCCTTCGACCAACGGCGGCACCCCGGCCTCGCCCGGGCGCACGCCCGCGCAGGGAAACCGCCTCGACCCCTGGTACGACGTCTACGCAGACCGCGCACACAACCTGCGCGCATCCGAGATTCGAGCTCTGTTCTCCGTCGTGTCGCGCCCCGAGGTCGTCTCCCTCGCAGGCGGCATGCCGAACCTGAAGGACCTGCCCCTCGATAGGCTCGCGGCGTCCGCGGAGAAGCTCATCCGCAACCACGGCGCGCAGGCCATGCAGTACGGCAGCGGCCAGGGCTGGGAGGTGCTGCGCGAGCGCATCACCGAGGTCATGGCATATGACGGCATCGTCGGCGCTGACCCAGACGACGTCGTGGTGACGACGGGCAGCCAGCAGGCACTCGACCTCGTCACGGAACTCTTCGTGAACCCCGGCGACGTCATCCTCGCCGAGGCCCCCTCCTACGTCGGCGCTCTGGGCGTGTTCCGCGCGCGCCAGGCGGACATCGTGCACGTTCCCATGGATGAGAACGGCATCATTCCCGAGGCCCTGGTGGAGACGATCCGCGACGTGCGCGCCTCGGGCCGCACGATCAAGTTCATCTACATCATTCCGAACTACCACAACCCCGCGGGCGTGACGCTGTCCGCCGAACGCCGCCCGATCATCGCCGAGATCTGCCTGCGCGAGCACGTTCTGATCGTCGAGGACAACCCCTACGGCCTGCTCGGCTTCCACAACGATCCACTGCCGGCCATCGCCTCGTACAGCCCCGAGGGCGTCGTCTACCTGGGTTCGTTCTCGAAGATGTTCGCACCCGGCTTCCGCATCGGCTGGGCGTACGCGCCGCACGCGATCCGCGCGAAGCTGGTCCTGGCCCTCGAATCCGCGATCCTGTGCCCGTCGATGGTGGGCCAGATGGCGATCGCCGACTACCTGAGCAACTACGACTGGTACGGCCAGGTGAAGTCCTTCCGCTCGATGTACGCGGAGCGCTGCCGCGCGATGCTGACCTCGCTCGAGGAGTACATGCCGTCGTGCACGTGGACCGTGCCGGACGGCGGCTTCTACACGTGGGTGACCCTGCCCGAGGGCCTCGACGCGAAGGCCATGCTGCCGCGCGCGGTGCGCGCCCAGGTCGCGTACGTGTCGGGCACAGCGTTCTTCTACGACGGTTCGGGCTCCAACCACCTGCGCCTGTCCTTCTGCTACCCCACTCCCGAGGAGATCCGCGAGGGCGTGCGCCGCCTCTCGACGGTCGTCAACGCGGAGAAGGAAATCGTCGACATGTTCGGTACGGCTTCGGGCAACGAGGCCGGGGCCGGGTCCGATCGCTAAGAGTTACCTGAGGAGACACCCCCATGGCTACCAAAGTTCTGATCATCGCCGGCGGTCTGACGCACGAGCGTGACGTCTCTGTTCGTTCGGGCCGTCGCGTCGCGAATATCCTGACGCAGTTCGGCTACGAGGTGCGTATTTCCGACGTCGACGCGTCACTTGCGGAGGCTATCGAAACCTTCTCTCCCGACGTTGTATGGCCGCTCGTGCACGGCTCGATCGGCGAGGATGGCTCCCTCCAGTCCTTCCTGGAGTCGGTGGGAATCCCCTTTGTGGGCTCGTCGTCGGTGCAGGCCATGCTCGCCTCGAACAAACCCACAGCGAAGGCTCTGCTGGGCTCTGCGGGCCTCGCGACACCCGGCTGGGTGACGCTTCCGCAGGCGATTTTCCGCCAGCTGGGTGCCTCTCACGTGCTCTCCGCGCTCGAGGGTTCGGTGTCCTTCCCCGTCGTCATCAAGCCGACGGACGGCGGCTCCGCGCTCGGCATTTCGACCGCTCTGGACGCTAAGGCCCTGCGCCGTGCGATGGTGGACGCCTTCGCATACGGACAGCGGCTGATGGTCGAGCAGCGCATCAACGGCCGAGACGTGGCCGTTTCCGTCGTCGATCTGTGGGATGGACCCGTGGCCCTTCCCCCGGTCGAGGTGTCGACGGACCGTGGCCGCTATGACTACGACGCCCGCTACACCACCGATGAGACCGAGTACTTCGTGCCCGCACGCCTTTCCGACGAGATTCTCGCGGACCTCCAGGCCGCGGCCGTCGAGGCCCATACGACGCTGGGTCTACGCGATCTGTCCCGCATGGACTTCGTGGTCGACGACGAGGGCACCTGCTGGTTCATCGACGCAAACGTCGCGCCCGGCATGACGGACACGTCGCTCCTCCCCCAGGCCGCCGACGCGCTCGAGGACTCCTCCTTCGCGCAGCTGTGCGCCGACATTGTGGACTTCGTGGCCGGTGGCCGCGACGTGCACAGCGTCGACTACGTCATCGACGAGGAAGGCACCGGCGTCATCATTTCAGAGGACGCCGAGGCGACCGAGGAGTAATCGCTCATTCAACGCGCTGTGGGCCCGGGAGGATGATCCTTCCGGGCCCACATGTTTCACGTGAAACATCGTCCACTACGAATTCGCGCACTCCGACTGGCGACAGTCACACGCGATGAAAGTTGCTCACGAGGCAACAGCATTGCTCGAACCGAGCAAAATTTCGTTCTCTGTACGCCTCTGTGTCGTTTTCGCGGTCCGGAACGAAACAGAGTTTCGCTGACACAGAGCGTCTCAGAAAAGGACTCCGAGCTCCTTCAGACGCGTTTCTGCGTCCTCAACACCCTGCCAGACGATGCCCTGCACACCAAGGAGTTCGGCCGCGCGGACGTTCTCGCGACGGTCATCGATGAAGACGACATCCTCGTGAGGTACGTCGAGGCGCACGAGAACGTCACGGTAGATACCGCGGGACGGCTTGCAGATACCGTAGTCGCACGAGAAGGCGAAGAAATCGAAAAGGCTCCCCCACTCGGAGCGACGAATCGCCTTAGCAATGGGATACGGTGCGTTGGATAGAATACCGAGGCGTACTGCCTGTCGCCGCAGACGGCGCACAAGATCGAGAGCTTCTTCGTTTGCCGTTGCCATGCGCGACGCGTCGAGCGCGACAAGTTCCTTCAACAGAGCACTGGAAGGCTCGGGCTGACCGCAATCTCCGGCGATACGGTCCCAAAATTCACGGTCGGACATCCCAGCGTCATACTCGCCGCGATGGGTCCACATCGCCTGATCGACGAGAGTCGTGAGACCTCGCGAACCATCGCCGAACAACTCAGCGATAGCGTGCGGGTCCGGGTGAGCATCCACGAGGACACCTCCGACATCGAAAAGCACGGTGCGCGAACTGCCTTGAGCGTTCATGCCTTTCGCTCCTTCTGGTACTGCGAGGGCCCGACGACGGACCCTTTAGAGGTAGTTTAAGCGTTAATTCATCCGAAGATTAGCTCAGGAAATGTCGCGTACGGAACATACTGCGCGTGATCTGCGAAAAGAACTATGAAGTTAGATCAGTGGAGAATAAGGTCTGCAATTCGCTGAAGATCCTCGGATCCTGCGAATTCGATGACGATCCGACCCTTCTTACGTCCCTCAGTGATGGTCACGCGCGTATCGTACGCGTCGGACAGCGCCGATACGACGCTCTCCCCCAGCTGCGACAGAGGACGCTGCTGGCGTGCGCGCGGACGCGGGGTTGCCTTCGCCTTGCCGAGGCGAACGATCTCTTCGGTAGTACGCACGGAGAGACCCTCGGCGACGATACGCTCGGCCAGTCGTTCCATCTCTTCGGGCGTCGACAGAGACAGCAGCGCACGGGCGTGGCCGGCGGTGATGACCTGAGCGGCGACCTTCTTCTGAACGGACGGCGGGAGCTTGAGGAGGCGCAGGGTGTTCGCAATCTGCGGGCGCGAGCGGGCGATTCGCTTGGCGAGCTCTTCCTGAGTCGCGCCGAAATCCGCCATGAGCTGCTGGTATGCGCTCGCTTCTTCCAACGGGTTGAGCTGGGCCCGGTGGAGGTTTTCCAGGAGCGCGTCGCGGAGCAAGTCCCCGTCTTCGGTCTCCCGGATGATTGCCGGAATCGTGGTTTCGCCTGCGAGCTCTGAGGCGCGCAGGCGGCGCTCACCCATGATCAGTTCGTAGCGTGCTTCGGGCTTCTCGGCGAGGAACTCGGTGAGCTTCTCGGAGCGGCCCTTCGTGGGGATACTACGAACGACGACGGGCTGGAGAACGCCGACCTCCTTGATCGAGGCCGACAGTTCCTTCAGATCATCCTCATCAAAGACCTCTCGAGGCTGCTTCGTGTTGGGGACGATCTGATCGATCGCAATTTCAGCAAAGGATGCACCGGGCACCGGAAGAAGCTCGTGATCAACGGATGTTTCACGTGAAACATTCTGTTCTTCGCGCTTGTCTGCTTCGTTGACGGAAGCGTCTTTCGCGGGCACACGAGTCGCCTTCTGGCGGGAATCTGAGCCATTGATTCCAGCGCCGAGACCGCTGCGAGAGCCAGCGCCTCGACGTCCACCAGCCGCCTCAACGGACGGCATGGTCGGACGCTTCTTCTTCGACGAGGCAGTGCCACGCTTGGGCTGCAAAAGATCCTTCGCAGAACCTCCACGCTTACCGGCGGAGCTACCTTCGGGGAAGAACACGTCCAGGGGACGGGAGGGCGCGGAGGGTGCATTATGCGGCGTCTGCTCACTAGCCTGAGGAATGAGAGCGCCAAGACCACGGCCGAGGCCAGTGTGCTTGCGAGCGCCCTTACGGCCCTCAGACTTCGGTGCTGCATCCGCCATTGCAATACTCCTTCAATTGCGTCGGTTCATTGTTTCACGTGAAACAATGGCATGCGCTCAGCTAGTAAGCGTCTTTGATCACTTTGTTGCACCAATGCTCACGCACGGTGACTAATACGTGCCGACCTGCGGAAACATGCGGAAAACTCCGAATGTTTCACGTGAAACAATCACTCTTCAGAGGCTGCGACGCGCTGGCACAGCTCCAACGCGGCCTTCCGATACGCGATTGCGCCCACGTTACGGGGATCGTACGTGACGACAGTCTGACCGTAGCTCGGCGCCTCGGAAATGCGCACAGAACGCGGGATGACGGTCTCAAAAGTGTGGTCCGGGAAGTGCGAGCGAACCTCGCTCTCAACCTCCTCGGAAAGCTTCGTGCGCTTGTCCGCCATGGTGAGCAACATGCCGGAGACACGCAGGCCAGGGTTAAGATCCACGCCGATCCGTTCGACGGTGTTCCACAGCTGGCTGAGGCCCTCCAGGGCGTAATACTCGGCCTGAATCGGGATCATGACCTCGTCCGCGGCGACCATGACATTCAGCGTCACGAGGCCGAGGGAAGGCGGGCAGTCGATGAGCACGATATCAATGTCGGCATGCTCAGAAACATACTCACGCAGGGCCTCGCGCAGCCGGTATTCACGGCGCTCAACGTCGACGAGCTCGATTTCCGCGCCGGAGAGGTCGATCGTGGCCGGGCACACGACAATACCATCGATGTCGGGGCACGGCTGCACGACGTCTGCAACGCTGGCCCCGCCGATGATGACGTCATAGGTTGACGGGGTTCCGGCGGGGTGCGGCACGCCGAGCGCGCTCGAGGCATTTCCCTGGGCGTCCGCGTCGACGACGAGGACAGACAAGCCGCCCATCGCGAGGCCGGCCGCGAGGTTAACAGCCGATGTCGTCTTACCGACGCCACCCTTCTGGTTCGCGACGGCGATGATGCGCGTGTGCTGAGGGCGCGGGAACGTTGCGCGTTCGAGCATGGCCAGATCGCGCATGTTGCGCTCGATCTGATTCGACAAAGGGGTGTTGTTGGTACTCACGTGACACCTTCCTAGATACTGCCCCTAGTTTACGGGCAGACGCACACACTTCCAGCACGAAAAGCCCGGGATGCATCCAGGCGCACACAATCTCCATGCACCGCCGTACAACAAAGAAAATTTCGTTCTGTAGGATCGATTCTCCCAGCGAAGAGCCGAAACGTGACAAACCGTCAATCGACAGAATCGATCTGACACAACACCACACCGATGTGGCCTGCGTCACTATATGAGAGGAGCGCCGCAGTAAACGCCACGACGCTCCTCTCCCCCACTGGGGACGCGTTACTTAATGCGCGTGCAGACGACCACGTACGTGGACTCGTCCTCCATGATGGAGGGCACCTCGTGGATCTCAGCGCGCAGGTGGTGACGGCGCAGCTCCGCCGAGGCCTCGTCCACCTCGATGGGCGCGCGGCGACCCTTGAGGGCCACGAGCGAGCCACCGGGGGCGATCAGCTTCGAGGTCATGCGCACGAGCTTGCTCATGTTCGCCACGGCGCGGGCAGTGACGACGTCAGCCTTGCCCTTGCCGCGCAGCTCCTCGGCGCGCGCCTGGTGAATGGTGACGTTGTCGAGACCCAGGTCCTCCACGACGTCCATGAGCCACTCGACGCGGCGCGCCATGGGCTCAGCCAGGTGCACGTCGAGCTCGGGGCGGCAGGCGGCGATCACGATGCCGGGCAAGCCGGATCCGGAGCCGACATCGAGGACCTGACGGCCATCCTTACGGGGCATGAAGTCCAGGACGGCAGCGGAGTTGACGATGTGGCGCGACCAGATGCGCTCCATGTCGCGCGGGCCGAGGAGGCCGCGAATCTCGCCTTCCTCCTCGAGCATGCGTGCGTATTCGGCGACCTCCGCGAAGGCCGGTCCGAAGAAGTCGCGGACGGCCTGCGTGGGCTCTTCTGGGACGAAGGGGTCGCCGACCTGGCGACCCCTTCCCGTCCCGTTCGGGTTCTCACTCACCGTCGGTGTCCTCGGGGAGGATCACCACGCGGCGGTGGGGCTCGGCGCCCTCGGACTCAGAGGTGAGGCCCTCGTCGGCGACCACGTCGTGGCACACCTTGCGCTCAAACGGGTTCATGGCGTCGAGCTTGACGGCCTCGCCGGTGGCGCGCACGCGGGCGATCGCCTCGCGGGTGATGTCCTGCAGCTCTTCCTTGCGCTCGGCGCGGAAGCCGGCGATGTCGAGCATGAGGCGCGAGCGCTCGCCTGTCTCGGTCTGGACGGCCAGACGGGTCAGCTCCTGGAGGGCGTCCAGGACCTCGCCGTCGTCGCCCACGAGGCGGTCGAGGGCGTCGGGGTCGTCGGCGACAATCTCGACCGAGGCGCGGCCGTTTTCGACGTCGATCTCGATGTCGCCGTCGAGGTCGGCGATGTCAAGCAGCTCTTCCAGGTAGTCGGCGGCGATTTCGCCTTCTTCTTCGAGGCGGGTCAGCTTGTCTGCGTTGTCGTCACTCATGACGTGTCCTCCGTAGTGGGGAATGGGGTCTTGCTGGTGTCCAGGTTACCGGCTGGGGGCCTGGAACCGTGAATCTATGGTGGTCAGCGCTTGTTGCCGCGGCGGCGGGCCTTGCGGCGCTCGATGCGGCGACGCTCAATCTCCTCGGCGCTCAGCGAGCCGTGGCCGGAGGTCGACTCGCCGGCCTCGGCCGCATCCTTCGACGAGGCCTTGGCGGACTCACGCTCGAGGGCACGGCGGTCGCGGACCTGCTTCTGGAGCTCGGCGCGCTGGGCGGAAGCTTCCTGCTTGGCCAGGCGCTTCTCGACGGCCAGGGTGAGGCCGTGCATCCACTGCTCGTCGGGCAGGGTCGTCCACTTCTGGGTGGCCAGGTTGCGGTAGACAGTGATGATTTCGCCGGCGCTCATGGAGGCCGGGAAGTCGGAGGCAACGCGCTGCTTCTTGGCCTTGGAGCGCAGCTCGGCGAGGGTGCGCTCGTTGAGCTCGTCGATACGCGGGTCGGAGCCGGCAACACCGAGGGCGGCGCGCTCACGGTCGTAGTTCTGGAAGAAGGGCTTGGCCCATTCCTGGTAGGCAGACTCGCGCGAGGACAGCAGGTCGGCGTAGGCCGGAGAGCCGGGGGTCGGCATGACCTTGATGGTCCAGAGGGACTGGGCGAGAGCCCAGAAGGAGGCGGTCACGGTGTAGATGACGACGCCCATCTGGAAGAACGCGCCGGAGAAGATGAACATCAGCGGCATCACGTACATCATGGAGCGCTGCGACTGAGCCATCGGGTTGTCGCCCATGTCGGGCATGTTGCGCGAGAAGGACAGTCGCATGGAGACGAACTGCAGGACCACCATGAGGACGATCGCGGCAATGAAGACGGCGACGATCGCGGGCTGGCCCCAGGACTCGCGCAGGGTGTGGGAGAGCGGAACACCGAAGACGGTGGAGTTGACGATCTCGGTGGACACGGACTCGGTCAGCGGGCCGAGGTGGTCGGTGGCATCGCCGCGGTAGGTGTAGGTGCCGGCGGAGATGGAGGAAACCGCGATGATGGCTCGGTACATGCCGAACAGGACGGGCATCTGCACGAGCATGGGCAGGCAGGAGGCGAAGGGCGAGACCTTGTGCTTGCGCTGGAGGGCCTGGGTCTCTTCCATCATCTTCTGACGGCTGACCTGGTCCTTCTTGCCCTTGTACTTCTCCTGGATCTTACGCATCTCAGGCTGGATGGCCTGCATGGCTCGCGAGGAGCGGATCTGCTTGAGGAACAGCGGGATGATGGCGATACGCACCAGGATGGTGAGCAGCACGATGGACAGGACCCACGCCATGCCCGAGCCGGAGGACATTCCGAGCAGCACGAGGAGGTCGTGGATCCAGACCCACACGTAGGAGATCGCCCACGCGAAGGGGTGGAGGATTGCGTCGAACATAGTTTTCGCTTTCGCCGTGGCGCGGGAGCGCCGCTGTTTCGTTGTTCCTTAGAGTCCCGAGGCCGTGTCCGGCTCGGTCAGGTCGTGCTCCGGGTCGAGTCCCATGGGGTCGGGGCGGACCCAGTTGTCGTGCCCAGCCCAATCCTCGGGTGGGACCCATGGGTCGGGCTTCCAGCGTCCACGCTCTGGTACGTGGTCCACTCCCCCGTGGCTCCAGGGGTTGCATCTGAGCAACCGCCAAGCCGCGAGGATGAGTCCCTTGATGGGTCCGTGGACGCGAATGGCCTGGAGAGCGTATGTGGAGCAGCTGGGTGCGTATCGACACCGGGGGCCGAGGGCCGGGGAGATGTAGCGCTGGTAGGCGACGATGGGTGCGGACACGAGAGCGCGAAGCGCTCGGCCCGCCATGTTCATCGTGCGTCCCACTTACGCCACGCTCGCGCCATCACGCGGTCGAGGTGTTCGCCGAGTTCCTTGGAGGGGACGCCGAGAGCCTTACTTGAGGCCCTCACGACGACCCGGGATCCTTCGGGGAGGTCGGCAATCCGTTCGCGCATGAGGTGGCGCAGCTGCCGCTTGACGCGATTGCGTCCGTTGGCGCGCTTAATTTCCCGCTTGGGTACGACGAAACCGACGAGGCGACTGTTGCGTTCCTCGTCGGCTCGGACGTGGACGACGACCAGCGGATCCCCTGCTCGCGTTCCCTGTCGGATCGCGGCGGTGAAGTCCGCTGGGTCAACCATGCGGTGCGCGCGCGGCAGCACCGGGGTGTCTCAGGCGGACAGCTTGGCGCGGCCCTTGCGGCGGCGGGCAGCCAGAATGGCGCGGCCGGCGCGGGTCGACATGCGCAGACGGAAGCCGTGCGTCTTGGAACGACGACGGTTGTTGGGCTGGTAGGTCCGCTTGGTGGTCACGGCAATTCTCCTCGGCGGGGAGTGGTTTCCCACTCGGTATCGGTTGGGCTATCGACACGTAAGCACGCGCGATAGCGGGGACGCACGCCCGAAATGGGCGCAAACAAAGACCAAGACTAAGCGGATTGGGGCCACACGTCAACGCGGCAGCGTTACCCACCGCGTCACACACAGTATCCACAACTGTGCAAATCGCTGTGGATCTCATCCGTCCACAGAGGGTGGACGACGACAGTTATCCACAGGCTGTGCGTATTTTTGCTTTCCGCACGCTGCTGCGGACCCAAAGTTGTAACTACAAAGCTGTGATTCTGTGATAGTTCTCCACAGCTTCATCCCCAGTCTGTGCATAACATGTGCGCGGACTACACTGCGACAATGTACGAGCGTCACGCACATCACCGAGAAGTCGTGACCGAACTCACCAGTATTTGTGACCGGAGGTTGCC